>DATLWQ010000216.1:0-4714 GCA_035576225.1 Fimbriimonadaceae bacterium
ACGATCGTCTGTTTGTTCGTCGTGAACACTTCGTGCGCGAACCAGTCGAACTGTTCGTCGTCGATGTGCGAGATGACCGAGCCGCTGCGATAGAAGTTCGCGTTCGCGTACGGCTCGTAGCGGCCGTTCTCGTAGATGTTGTTCGCATCCAGCACGACGCAGTGGAGTTCGCCGGAATCGAACGCATAGTAGCGGCTTGGGATCGACCAGAACTGAATCGCGTCCTCTTTCGTCCCCATGTCCATGTCGTGGTTGCCGAGGACTCCGTAGCGCGGGCCCCGATAGTCGCTCCAGACATCGAGAAACGCGCGCGCCTCGGCCGTCGGGTGGTTGAAGTCCCCAACTTGGATCACGAAGTCCAGGTCGCGCGTGCGTGCTTCGTCGATGAAGACCCGCAATCGTTGAAGAGCGTCCGGCGCGAGACCGTGGTGCACGTCGGTGATCAGACCGAACTTCACTGGCTTTTTGATCCTTAAATCGGCCAGAGCGACCACAGGCGAGAAAGCAAGCACGCCCGCTCCCATCGCCAAAACGTCGCGCCTACTAAACCTGTCCGCCATGTGCGTTCTAGGAATCTACCGTTAAGTGGACAGTTCCTTCGCGCCCAGCGCCGCGAGGGCCCCGTATTGCTCCGCCTTCGGGCTCACCTTGACCGCGCGGCCCGCCCTGAGCGCCTGCTTGGCGAGGCGCTCCATGTTGCCACCCGGCGCGACGGTGACGAAGTTCAGACGGTTCGAGAGCGCGGCGACGAGACGGTCGCGAATTCGGTTGCTGTTCCTGTGGTATCCGGCCTCCGGGCTGACCCAGGTGACGGCAAGATCGGTCTTCGCGTCGAACTTGTAACGCCATAGACGCGCAGCACGGAACGGTTCTTCGTTCAAGTTTGGACCAAAAACCTGGAAGAATCCACTGTCGAGGACGAGGACTCGCGGGGCGCCCCAGCGCAGCGGCACGACCGCCGCGTGGCGGTACTCGGGCGTGTCGTGGCCGCTCACGAGCACTCCCCCGGCGAGCACGCCCTCTTCGACGGTCTGCTCGATCTGACCGATCGCGCCCTCCGGCGAGTTCCTGCTGCTCATCACGCAAAAGGTGTCTGAGTCAAGGAGCCTCGCGTTGCCGTAAAGGAACAGCACGCCGGGCGGATCGGGGTCGATCGCTTCGATCCTGCGCGGATAGTTGGCGTCGGCTGCGGAGACCACTTCGATGTCGTAGCCGGCGATTTTTTCCAGCAGCGCGTCCGCCTCCTTGATGCGCCCCTTGACGTTGCTCGTCCAAGACTGTGCCGCCTTGCGCGTGAAGCGATACTCTTCGCGCAGCGCCTCCGCGCCGAGCCGTAGAAACTCCTCGATCGTTCGGCCCAGGAGGTCGTTGCGCGTCAGCGCGCGCGTCACGGTTCGTCCCCCGACCCCCGGAGTAAGCGAAAGCGCGACGACGAGCGTCCGGCGCGACGGGTTCAGCCGCGTAGCGCCACCTCGACCGCGCTGACGAGGGCCTCTACGGCCCTCTCTCCCAGCTTTGTCATCGCTTCGCCCACTTCGTCGTGGGTGAGTGCGCTCTTCGTCAGTCCCGCAGCGAGGTTCGTTACGACCGCCAAGCACCCGTACGGCACACCTGCTTCGTGCATCGCGACCGCCTCTGTCGCGGCAGTCATGCCGACCACGTCAGCGCCCATCTTCTGCAGGCGTTCGACCTCGTACGGCGTTTCATAGCGCGGCCCGTCCGTGCAAGCGTACACGCACGGCAATTTTGCATCTGCTCCCAAGGCGGAAAGCAGGTGCCTGTGCGCAGGAAAAGGGTCAGAAAAGTCGGTGTGGCGCACTGTCCGATCGAACATCGTCAAGTTCCGCCCGGAGAGGTCGAGCATGTCTGTGCAGACGGCCATCGTGCCCACCCCCCAGTCCGCGTGGAGAGAGCCGACCGCAGCAGTGGAGAAGCACGCCTTTGCGCCGAGCCTTCGGAGCGCATCAGCCATAGCAAGATAGGGAACGTGGTGCGGCGGGGTCCTGTGGCCGAAGGAGTGGCGGCGCACAACGAACGCCCGTGCTCCGCCCACCTCGACGAGCGTTCCGCGGGCGGTTCCGTGTGGTGTCGGGACGTGCATAGCCTTCCCGCCGAGGGCCGCAAGGCGGTCGCCGATTCCGGTGCCGCCGATGAGTCCTACGTCTACGCCCAACACGGCCCAATGTTACCGTGCGGCATACTCAGCCATGCCCCGGTCAATCACGTTCGACGGCGCCGCAAGGACGGTCACTGGCTCCCGGCACTGGATCGAGAGCAACGGCAAGCGGATCCTCGTCGACTGCGGGCTCTTTCAAGGGCCGAGAGAGATCCGCGAGAGGAACTGGACCGAGTTCCCGTTCGACCCCGGATCGATCGATGTCATGTTGCTGACTCACGCGCACACGGACCATGTCGGGATGTTGCCGAAACTCGTGCGTGAGGGATTTCGCGGGCCCGTTTATGCGACCGGAGGAACGATCGCCATCGCGAAGGTCTGCCTCCCCGACGGTGGCAGGATCCAAGAGGAGGACGCCCGGTTCCACAACCGCCACGGCACTTCGCGGCACGAGCCGGCCGAACCGCTCTTCACCGAGGCCGACGCATACGAGGCGCTCAAGGTCATCAAGCCGGTGCACTACCACGAGCCGCTCAAACTGCCCGGCGGCGCAACTGCGCGGTATCTCCCTGCAGGTCACATTCTCGGAGCGTGCCACATCGAGATCACGTTCGACGATGGGTTCGTGCTGCTCATGTCCGGAGACGTCGGGCGCTACAACCGCCCGATCCTCAAAGACCCGACCGACATCTACAACGCCGACGTGATCGTGATGGAGAGCACGTACGGCGACCGAGTCCACGACGACGACAAGTCGGTCGAGGTGCTCGAGCGGTTGATCAAAGAGGCGGACCAGAACCGGTCCGTGATCCTGGTGCCGAGTTTTGCGATCGGTCGCACGCAAGAACTGCTCTGGAACATCCACCTGCTCATCGAGCAGAAGCGCATTCCGCACATCCCGATCTACGTCGACAGCCCGATGGCGACCGCGGCGACGCTGCTGTATGCGACGCACACGGAGGACCACGACAAGGAGATGCGCATCCACATGGGGCGAGGGGAGTCTCCGCTGCGCCCAGACCTGGTGCGGTTCGTACGCGACAGCAACATGTCCAAGCAACTCAACCACGCACCAGGGCCGATGATGATCATCGCAGGCAGCGGCATGCTCACCGGAGGACGCATCCAGCACCACCTGAGGGCGCACATCGGCGACCCGTCGACGGTCGTGCTCTTCACGGGCTACCAGGCCGAGGGCACTCTGGGACGGAAGATGATCGAGGGCGCAGACCACATTCGGCTCTTCCACGAGGAACTAGAAGTCAAGGCGCGAGTCGAGAAACTCAACTCCCTTTCGGCACACGCGGATTCGGAAGAACTCTTGAAGTGGATCTCAAAACTCAACAAACCGCCAAAGCAGGTGCACCTCGTCCACGGCGACTACGAAGTGCAGCAGGTGTTCCGGCAGAAGATCATCGACAGATACGGGTACGACGTCGATATCCCGCCGCCGCTCGAACGTCACGATCTCTGAACGGCACCCTGCGTCAACCACCAAGCGCTTGTTGGATGCGCTGCCGCACTTGGTCTTCGTTCAAGATGCCTACAGTGCGCCCATGATCCTTCTCGGTCTGGACTGTCAAATCAGTGATCTTCAGCCAAGTCATGAGGCGTTCGTAGACCTGAGCGCGACTTCCCGCAGGTTTGCCGGCGGCGAGATCGAAGTACGCTTTACGATCCGGCGTACTGTCCAGATATCCAATTTCGCCAACAGCCCAAAACATTGCCTTGTCGTCCTTAGCAGCCCTCGCAATGTCGAGAAGGTCACCATTACCCGCTTCGATGTCAGCCTTGCTTAGCTGGTTCGCGAAGATTCTGCCGGCTTCAGAGATGTTTGCTTTCCACTCGACGGATGGCCAAACGTATGCGTCCGGCATGCGTACTCCTTCGACCACCACCGCTCTACGTGCTACGTCGAGAAACCGTCTCATGTCCTTCCCCGTCTGCTCACTTGTAAATTCTGCCAGAACGCTCCATAAGTAGACTTTGTCAGTCCACGATGCGGTGGCCTCCGTATCGGTGATCACTCTGTGAACTTCGTCGGCCAGGCGCGCTAGCTGTACGCTGCGCGGGTCGGGCCTCTGGTTCTGTTCGACGAGCGTCGCTGGTGGATCCTCTCGAACTTTGAAGCGCAGATCCTTCGACATTGAGGCCAGAGCATCTCCGCGCGCATGCGCCATGTTGAGGGCGACGAGATCGTAGACGTATCGCCAGCGCGGGCCGCTCTCAGGCCAGGTGACCCCGTCGACAGGAAAAAGTCCAGACATCGTCGCTATGACACCCGGCTGCTCGCCTACGTTTATCGGTGAACTCTCCCCAATGTCCATGTCGCAGTCGGGGTCAAAGACGATAGTTCCGGCACTTTGCTTTCGCCCGATAAGCAGATACTTGCCTCCGTCCGTCGGTATGGGATCCTGCGGCCCCTCTTCCAGAAAAGACTTCTTGCCTACGAAGTAAAAGCCGGTGATCGTGTTTTCCTGTGTGTCAGGGCTGTCCAGCACGGTGAACTGCTGCCTGGTATACCACCTGTTCCTGTCCCAACGGACAACTGTGGGCGGACCAGCAGGAGTGACAAGGGCAATGAGATCCAGCCTCTTC
>DATLWQ010000217.1:0-9163 GCA_035576225.1 Fimbriimonadaceae bacterium
CGAGGAACCCGAGGATCGGGAGCCCGAGGATCAGCCAGAGAGAGAGCGAAATGTCCATCGTGTCAGTCCTTGAGTTCGCTCATGTCGTCGACGTCGACCTCGTTGCGCATACGGAAGATCGCCATGATGATGCCGAGGCCCACGGCGACTTCGGCCGCGGCGACGGCCATCACGAAGATGACCATCATCTGGCCGGACATCACGGATGAAAACTGTGTTGCGTTGTCGGTCCAATGGTCGGGCTGATAGCGCGCGAAGGCGAGGAAGGTGAGGTTGACCGCGTTGAGCATCAGTTCGATGCACATGAACACGACGACGGGGTTGCGACGGATGATGACGCCGACCATGCCGATCAGGAACAGTACAAGGCCGAGGCCGAGCAGTCCGACGAGCATGAAGTCAGCGCTGAACACCTGTCAGAGCCTCCTCTTGGCCAGCATGATCGAGCCGACGACGCCGATGAGTAGGAGCACGCTGGCGACTTCGAAGGGCCAGACGTACGTGGTGAACAGGACAGGGCCGATCGCCTGCGGAGTGCCCTGTTTGTCCGCAGCCTCGGAGACCGGCGTGTTGAGGAGCGGGAGCATGAACACCTTGAACAGGAATATGGCGATGACGAGCGCGCCAAGGCCCGCCCACCAGCCGCGCGGGTCGCGCTTCTCCGGTGTACGCTCGGCCCCAGCGTGGCGCAGGATCATAACGACGAACAGGAACAGCACCATGATGGCGCCGGCATAGACCATGATCTGCGAGACGCCGAGGAGTTCGGCACCGAGGTTGAAATAGATGATCGCAAGCGAGAAGAAGGTAAGGACGAGCGACATTGCCGAGCGCACGGGAGACCGGAACGCCACGACGCCGACCGCCGAAGCGACGGCCACCAGGCCACAGAGCAGAAAGACGAACTCGCGGCCGTTCACTGCCGAGCCCTCCTCGGATCGACGAGCGTGATGGTGCGCCTTTCGATGGTCGTCGTCTTCCTGGCTTTCAGCCATCCCGCATAGAGAGCGACGAGCAGAACGGCGACGACCGCCCAGGAGAGCCAGGCCGCGCCGGTGCCGTAGAGGTCCTGCATTATCATCCAGAAGCCGACGAGGATGAAGTTGGCGACCGCGACGGGGAGCAGGGTCTTCCAACCGAGCCCCATCAGTTGGTCATAGCGCAGGCGCGGAAGGGTCGCGCGCAACCAGATGAACGAAGTGAAGAAGAGCGCCATCTTGATCAGGAAAGTGAGAGGCGCTAGCGTCTCTTGCAGGTTTGCGACGGCGCCAAGGCCCATCGCCGACCAGTTGAAAGGCAGCAGGTTGTAGCCGCCGAAGAAGACGCAGGAGAAAATGCCGCTGAAGACGAACATCGCGGCGTATTCGCCCATGAAGAACACGGCGAACTTCATCGAACTGTACTCGGTGTGGTAGCCGGCGATGAGTTCGTTCTCCGCCTCGGGCAGGTCGAACGGTGCTCGGTTGGACTCGGCGACCATGCAGACGAAGAAGACGATGGCCGCGACGAAACCGAACGGCGTCAGGACGTTCCAGTCCTGCAGCCACGGCACGACGCCCCAGAGCGGCTGTTCTTGCGCGCCGACCAGTTGGGTCATCTTGAGCGATCCTGCGCTGAATACGATCGCGAGCAGGGATACACCCATCGCCAGTTCATAACTGATGAGTTGTGCCGAGGCGCGCAGTCCGCCCATGAGCGAGTATTTGTTGTTGCTGGCGTAGCCTGCGAGCACGACTCCGTAGACGCCGAGCGACGATACGGCGAGGAAGAACATCACTCCGATATCGAGGTTCGCGACCGGGGTCAGGTACTTCCAGACGCCCTTGTCAGGCGCGAACGGCATGGTGCCGCCGAGAACGAAGGCCGGGAAAAGCGCGAGCGCGGGGGCGAAGAAGTAGATCTTGCGGTCGACCGACGCGGGAGTGATGTCCTCCTTGAGGAAGAGTTTGACGCCGTCGAAGAGGGCTTGGACGAGGCCGAAGAACGACCTCTTCGATCCGCTCTTCCAGGTGATCGTCGGGACGCGGTTGGGGCCGATGCGGTCCTGCATCCAACTGAGGAGCCTGCGCTCCCACCAGATCAAGCCGGGAACGAGGATGAGGATCGGTACGACGAGCAAAAGAGCGCGGATGACGGCGAGCGTGAGCGGACTTGCGCTTTGCAGCCACTCAGTCATTGCACGCCTCCGAGGATGACGCCCTCACCTTCGAGCGCGCCGTATTGCGCGTCGACGAACTGGGGATGGCGCTTGGCGATCTCAACCATGACCTCTTTGGGGTTGAAGTACGGCGTCGCAGGTTTGATGCGAACCATGCACTCGCTGAAGATCCTCCAAGCGGGCTTGGAGTCGCCTTTCGGCGCGATGGCCTGCGACACGCGCTGGACGCGGCGCTCGCAGTTCGTGTAGGTGCCGTCGTGCTCGTTCGGTGCACACTCGGGCAGGACGACGCTGGCGTAGTTCGCGCTCTGCGTCAGCAGAGCGTCTTGTACGACGAGGAACTCGACGTTTTCTAGCGCCTTCTCTGCGAGCGCACGATCGTGGAAGTCGTTGAGCGGGTCGGAACCGACGAGCCAAAGCGCCTTGATCTGGCCGCTGGCCGCCTTTTCGAGAATCTGCCGCGTGGTGTCTCCGTGCTGCAGGCCGAGTTCGGTCGCGCCCTGGGTGTTCGCGCCCGTCGCAAAGCAGTTGAAGTTGGGCTTGTTGCGCATCGCGGAGACGAACTCCGCGCCGCCGGGCTGGTCGAGGATCGCGTGCGTCGAGACGACGACGCCGTCGAACGGTATGCCAGCGATCTCTTGAAGACTCTTGTACCGGACGATCTCGTTGGCGAACGTGTCGGCGTCGGTCGGGGCGGTGTGGGCGACGGTCACCTTTGCGCCGTTGTTGAACCACGCCTTGCGGACGCGGAGGTAGACGATGGGTGCCTCGGCTGCGAGGTTTCCGACGACCATGATCTCCTTTTGGCTTTCGAGAGAAGCGATCGGGGACCTCACGAGCCCTTGGAGGTCGAGCGTCTCTTTGTTCCAGCGAAAGTCAAGGGAGGCGTCCTTGAAGTTCTCGGTGAAAAGCCTCTTTAAGAGGAAGAGGGCCTCGTTAGAGACCTTGGGGCCGACCAGCGCAGCGCAGCCGCCTTGGCTGAAGTTTTCGATGATCGCGCTATAGGCCTCGGGCCAATCGGCGGGGGCGAGTCCGTCGCCCTTGCGCACCAGAACGTCTGTCGCCCGGTTGTCGGCGTTGTACCAGTCGTGCCCGAACTTCCCTTTGTCGCAGGTCCACTCCTCGTTGACCGCCTCGTTGGTGCGGCCTCCGATGCGGACGAAGCGGCCAGCCCGGTGGTCGAACCACACGTTACAGCCGTTGCTGCACTCGAGGCAGACAGCCGGCTTAGTCTCGAGATCCCACGGTCGCGCGCGGAAGCGATACTTGGCTGAGGTGAGCGCTCCGACCGGGCAGATCTCGATAACGTTGCCGCTGAACTTGGAATCGAAGTCGGTGAGTTGGTAGGTGGACGGCTGCATCGACGCACCGCGGAAACGGAACGCGAGTTGGCTGTCGCCGCTGATCTCCTCCGTGAAACGGACGCAGCGCCCGCACTGGATGCAGCGCTCGAGATCGAGAGTGACGTACTTGCTGAGATGGAACGCCTTGGGCAGGTGGCGCTTCATCTCCAGGAAGCGGCTGGTCGAGGGGCCGTAGACGAGGGTGTTGTTCTGGAGAGGGCACTCGCCGCCGCGGTCGCAGACCGGACAGTCGAGAGGGTGGTTGACCAGGAGGAACTCTAGGACTCCCCGACGGTCCTTGTGGACTTGCTCCGAGTCCGTGTAGACGACCATGCCGTCGCTGACTGGGAGCGTGCAGGCCGCTTGCGGCTTGGGCATCTTGCGGACTGTGCCGTCCTGCTGGCGGAACCCGACCTCTACGAGGCACATGCGGCACATGCCGACAGGCTTGAGCCTGGGGTGATAGCAGAAGATGGGGACTTCGAGGCCTAGCCGCTTGACTGACTCGACGACCAATTCACCTTTGGGAACCTCAAGTTCGACCTCGTTGATGGTGACCTTGACCGTCTCTGTGCCTACAACCGCCGCCATGTCTCTGAATGCCTGAGCCGCGGAGTTTTTACCCGATTTAGGTTCGGAGCACGCGGCCCTATCGGGGACTCTAAGAAGTGCGGCATTCCTGGTGCTTTTGCCGGGATTCGTTCTAACGTTCTGCGTCAACGCACGAGTGCCTTCTTTTTCTTGGTGCAATTGAGTTGAGTAATATCCTTTACACCGCGATCCGTCGACAGTGCCGTCCGGGTCTTGCGAGGTACTTTTCATGAACCGCGTCGTTCCGAGGGCGCTCCGGGCGCTCGCCGTCTTCGCCGCAATTGCGGCACTCGTCCAAACCGCCACCGCACAGGTCGGACGGTACGCCTACAACAGCATCGAGGTCAGACTCAAACCGGGCTGTACGCCCGTCGATACGGCGGGCCTGCTCGCTGAGGGCCTGGGGCGCGTGACGCGCATTGACGGTGCGACGGTGACGATCGCCCTCGACCAGAAGGTCGGGCTGAAGGACGCGCTGACCACTTTGCGCAAGCGAGCGAGCGTCGCCTACGCCAAGAGCATTGCGCCTGAAATTCCATTCGAACTCGGCTCGGTCAGAAAGGTCAGCGTGCTGAAGGAGGCGATCAAGGAGTACAAGGCGGCCTATCTTGCGCACGAGTCCGTCGTTGGAAAGGAGGACACGGAGAGCGAGGACGGAGACATCCCCGGACTCGGATACCTGGAGTCGCTGCTCCAGTACATCGAAGAGCGCGCTTACCCGAACGACGAGATCGACTACAGCGGGCTTCTCCGATTCGCACGGCGGCGGATCGACGAGATGCGGTGGAAAGACCTTCGCATTCCTCCCCACGGCCGACCGTTCATTGGGTCGGCGGCCAGCCAGGCTCTCTGGGAGTTCGTCGGGCCGACGAACCTGAACATCCCTTACCGCACCTACTACGGCATCAGGCCGATCAACGGCCGGGTCAACGGCGTCGCGGTGAGCCCGACCGACCCGAACACGATCTACATCGCCCCGGCCCAGGGCGGTCCGTGGAAGACGACCGACGGCGGTACGACGTGGACGCCGCTAGGCGACGATTGGCCGCTCATGCACACGAGCTGCATCACGATCGACCCCACGAACGCGAACACGGTCTACGTCGGCACTGGTGACTTCTACGGATATCGCGGCGCGGGCTATGGCGTCATGAAGTCGACTGACGGCGGCGCGTCTTGGGTGCCCTATGGAGGAGGCGTCATGGGGAGCGCACGAGTCTCGAAGGTCGTGGTCGACCCCGACAAGACCTCGATCGTGCTGGCCTCGACGGGCCGGCTTGGGACTGGCAGACTGTATCGTTCGACCGACGCTGGCGTTACTTGGAGCGCGTTGGCAGTACCGGCGGCAGACTGGACAGACTTGACGGTGGGTGTGCCGGACGGAAGCGGAGTCCGAACTTTTTGGGCGGGAGGCAGCGGAAACCCGGGCTACGTCTACAAATCGACCGACCACGGTGCGACGTGGCAAGCGGTGACCGTGCCGCAACTCAACGTTTCGAACTCGGTGATCGCGATCGCAACATCTAAGATCGATTCTCAGACCGCGTACCTGACGGCGCCATGGCAACAGGACGTCGTCCTGAAGACGACTGACGGCGGCACGACGTGGACTGACGTTTCGGCCGGTCTGCCTGCGGGCTATCAGTGGGGGCAAGGGTGGTACGACTATTGGATCGGCACAAGCGTGTACAACGACGGTGTAACCGTACGGGACCAGGTCTACCTCGGGATCATCTCCACCGTTATGTCGACGGACGGCGGGACGACCTGGAGGGACGTGGGAGGGTACGGCTGGGTTCCGACGTACAGCAGTCAGGCGGTGCTGCACAACGACCAGCACTGTTTTACGGTGGACCCTAGCGACCCTAACACCGTGTACTTTGGCTGTGACGGAGGGATCTATAGGTTCGTGTACAACCCGGGAACCGACAGTTTCCAGTACACGATCCTGAACAAAAACCTCGGCATCACACAGTTCTATCGCATCGCGACGCACCCGACCAACGCCAACTATCTGTTAGGCGGCACGCAGGACAACGCTTCGCCGCATGCATACAGCGACCTGGCGAACTGGGGCAACCCGGGTGCGGGCGACGGGGCCGGTTGCATCATCTCGCCCTTCGACCCGAACGTGCAGTTCCACAGTTGGCAGTACCAGGGCATCCGGTGGACGACCGACGGATTTGCGACGCAGCACACGATCACGCCGAACTGGACCGGCCAGAGCAAGCCGTTCATCGGAAAGTTGCTGCTCGACCCTAACACCGGTACGTCGATGTACGCCAACACGGACTACATGAACCGATTTGACACAACCTCTGGGACTTGGTCGCTCATGCTTGGCGGTACCAAACTCTCGACGAGTGGGCGTGTGAACGCGATGGCGGTCGCTCTCGGCGACAGCAACCGGATCTATGCAGGGGCGACAGACTCCGAACTGTGGATGTCGACCGACTTTGGGTCCACTTGGTCGCGGATCGACGACTCGCAGCGGGACGGCGGGTCGGGACTGCCGAACAAGGCGATCACTTCGATCAGCGTCAATCCCGCCGACGAAAACGACATCTTGGTGAGCGTGAGCGGCACGGGTGCTGCCCACGTGTGGCGGTGCTTCGATGTGACGGCACCGACGCCAATTTGGGTCTCTGCCAGCGGTTCTGGTGCGACGGGGCTTCCAGACATGCCCGTCAACGACATCGAACGCGACCTGAACAGCCCCGGCGACACCTGGTACGTCGGCGCGGACGTCGGTGTGTGGCAAACGACCGACGCAGGTTCGACTTGGACGGACATGACCCACGCCTACGGGCTGCCCGACGTCACGATCGGAGACTTGGAGGCAGTTCCACAGACCGGCTACCTGAACGCGGGCACCTATGGACGCGGATGGTGGAGGATTTCAATCGGCAAGTCGCAATTGCACCTCGTGGACTTCGCCTTCAATCCTTCCACGGTCGACGGCGGAACCCAAGCGACTGGAACGGTGACGTTGAGCGGCATTGCCCCGGCCGGAGGAATGAATATCTCGCTCTCCTCATCGACGAGCCTCGCAACGCCACCGCCCTCTGTACTCGTCCCGCCTGGAAGCTCGTCCGTGAGCTTTAGTGTTCCAGTGGCTGTGGTGATCAATGATTCGAGCACGACGGTCGCTGCAAGCGATGGAACCAACACGGTAACGGCAACGATCATTGTTAAGGCCCATTTGCAAACGGGCCCGTGGACCGCGAGCGTCGTCACCGGGTCACACACTGGTGGAGACCTGAGTACGCTCTTGAATAGCGACGACTTGTACTACGAGACGAAGGACGCCTCAGGGACGGCTGAAACTGAGTATTCGGCGATCCTGCCGTATTCCTACAGCGGTGGCTACCACGTGGAGATCGAGTCCAGTGCGACTGCTTCTGGCCAAACGAGGGAGGTCCGTGCCTACAACTACACGACGAGCACGTGGGACCTCGTGGAGTCTGGCAGCGAGCCGACCGTTGACTCGACGGTGACCTTTACGGTGTCAGGCGATTATGCGGATCCTGTGACGGGCGAGGTCAAGTTACGGTTGAAGACCTTTGGTACGCCCCTCCCGCTCGGATTCACACAGCGCGTCGACCGTATACGTTGGATCAGACCGTAGGAGGGTGCTTCGCCTATTCGTTGCCGGGCCACCGAACCTAGGCGGCCCGGCAGAAGGCTGTACAATGTCCGTGAAACTTGATTTTCCCGTCAAGATTCACTTGTACCGGACGTAGAAGGCATGGCAGACATGGCGCTAGAACACCAGACAGACGACGAACTGCTCGAACAGGTAGCCGAGCAGGAGTACAAGTGGGGCTGGGAGAGCGACGTCGAGTCTGAGACGTTTCTTCCCGGCCTGAACGAGGACGTCGTGCGCGCGATCTCGGCCAAGAAGGGCGAGCCGGAGTGGATGCTCGAGTTCCGGCTGAAGTCATTGCGGCAGTTCTTCACGATGAAGGAGCCGACTTGGCCCAACGTGAAGTACGCGCACCCAGACGTCCAGTCGATGTCGTACTACTCGGAACCCAAGAAGAAGCCGCAGTTGAACTCGCTGGACGAAGCCGACCCTGAACTGATCCGGACCTTTGAGAAGTTGGGGATCCCGCTCGAGGAGCAGAAGGTGTTGGCAGGCGTCGCGGTTGACGCCGTCTTCGACTCCGTCTCTGTTGCAACGACGTTCAAGGACAAACTGCGCGAGGCGGGCGTCATCTTCTGTTCGATCAGTGAGGCGATCCGCGAGCACCCCGAGATCGTGAAGAAGTACCTCGGTTCGGTGGTTCCCTACTCTGACAACTATTACGCGACTCTGAACAGCGCGGTGTTCTCGGACGGTTCGTTCGTCTACGTGCCGAAGGGCGTGCGGTGCCCGATGGAACTTTCGACTTACTTCAGGATCAACGCACGGAACACCGGGCAGTTCGAACGGACGCTGATCATCGCGGACGAAGGGGCGTACGTCTCCTACTTGGAAGGATGCACGGCGCCGATGCGCGACGAGAACCAACTTCATGCCGCAGTCGTCGAACTGATCGCCGAGAAGGAGGCGACGGTGAAGTACTCGACCGTGCAGAATTGGTACCCGGGCGACCCGAAGACCGGCAAAGGCGGCATCTACAACTTTGTGACGAAGCGCGGGATCTGCAAGGGCGACCGCGCGAAGATCACGTGGACTCAGGTCGAGACAGGGTCTGCCGTGACGTGGAAGTACCCCTCCTGCATCCTGAAGGGCGACGACTCGGTGGGTGAGTTCTACTCTGTGGCTCTTACAGCAAACCGGCAACAGGCCGACACCGGGACGAAGATGATCCACATCGGCAAACGGACGAAATCGACGATCGTTTCGAAGGGAATCTCAGCAGACTTTGGACAGAACACTTATCGCGGGCAGGTAAAGATCAACGCGGGGGCGGACGGTGCGCGGAACTATTCGTGCTGCGACTCGATGCTGATGAGCGACACGTGCGGTGCGCACACGTTCCCTTACATCGAGGTCAAGAACAACACCGCGACGATGGAGCACGAGGCGACGACATCGAAGATCGGCGAAGACCAGTTGTTCTAC
>DATLWQ010000218.1:0-6932 GCA_035576225.1 Fimbriimonadaceae bacterium
TTGCTCTGGCTCATCACAACCGCGGTGATAGGCAACGAATTGGACGTGCGGACTGTGACCGTGTTGCCGCAGAGGTCGACGACCTGCGCGGTCTCTCCGATTACCACGCCGCCCGCGTCCGCCTGAGAGTACATGGTCGCCTTGAAGACGTATACGCCCGGCGTCACAGTCGTAATTGTCAGGCTCGAGGTCGTCGCAGAGTCGCGGTTAATCGCGTTGGTACGGACGACAGTCCCGTTTGCGTCAATGATGCGCAGCACCTGGGAGGCGGTCGTTGGCGCGTTGCCCCAACTGGTCTGGTAGTTGATGTTCCCGGGGTTCGTAGCAAGTGGACAGACGTCGCCCAAAACGCGCAACGGAGGGTGAGTCCGACCAGACCCTAGACGAAACGCCGCACAGCCAGAGAGGACAAGTGTGGAGAGCGCGCAAAGCAGTACTATGGAGACACAGGGTTTCCTACACGTGCTCGACAAAGAGGCATGAGCCACGATCCTTAGACGGGTCCATCGCACGAATCCATTTGAACAAAGTCCCACGGGAGATTCATTAAACCCGGCCAGCGGGCCCCACTCCAGGCGTTCTTGCCGGGTGAGTGCTCTCCGCGAGACGTTTGGATGGCCCAAGGTCGCGATGCTACGGGAACCAATGGGTTATAGCGTTTCGTAGTGCCTTGTCATGTCCAGGCTTGCGCTCGCGCTTGCAGCGTTCCTTGTCGCATCGGTCGCTCTTTCGCAGGACTTCCCGCTCCAGCCGGTGCCATCCACAGTCGAAGGGCACAAGATGGATACGGCGCCCGTCATCGATGGAACGGTGAATCCGCAGGAATGGGCCGAGGCGGCGACTCTTGCGCGATCTCTGGTGCTCGTAGAAACGGGACAGCCCACCGGTGACAAAGGTCAGTTTTGGATTGGATACGATGACAAATACGTCTACTTCGCACAGCGAATCACGTTCGCTGGCAAGGGGAAGGTCAAAGCGGACGAGTTCCGTGACAACGTCAAACTTGGCGGTGACGACCAGGTCAATCTGAGGCTCGACCTCTACGGCACGTCACAGTTCTTCAACAACTTCGCCTTCAACGCACAGGGAGCGACGGAGATGGACATCGCGGGCGGTCGCGCCGCCAAGCGCGAGTGGAGCGGTGCGTTTGAGGCCCGCGGAAAAATCGACGCCGACGGCTGGGAGGGCGAGGCACGCATCGCTTGGGCCGCGATACCGCTTCCGCCAAGCGGGCCGCACAACATCAAAGTTCTCGTCGATTGGTACGTAAGTTTCAGACAGCAGACCGTCAGTACTCACGCGACGCAAGGCGACTTTACTAAGATGGACGTCGTCAATGACGTCGACGTCCCAAACGTCCCCGTGCGGCACTTGCTCAAAGTGCTTCCGTACGCGAACCTTGGCTACGATGACGAGAACAAGAAGCAGATCGTCAACGCCGGCGTAGACCTGAAGACCGAGGTCACGGACGAGACCAACTTGGTCATGACCGTCAATCCAGACTTCCGCAACATCGAGAACGACATCCTAAACCTTGATTTCAGCAACTTTGAGCGGTTGCCCGGCGAGTCGCGCCCGTTCTTCCTCGAGGGCTCGGGCTTTCTTCTCACAGGCGAAATCAACAACCGCATGCTCTTCGCCAGCCAGCGCATCGGTGCGTTCGACACGGGGCTCAACTTCTACGGGAGCCTGAGCCCGAACACGCAGATCGGTGCGCTCGGGATAGTCAGCTTCGACAATGACAAGTCTATGGTGGTCTCCGCCTCGCACAGTCCCGACCCGGACGACTCGTTCTACGGCTACATGACTGCGCTCGATCGGACAGGCGAGCAGAACGTCGCCGGTGGACTGGAGTACTTCAAGCGCACGGGCGACTATCTCTTGTTCACCGGATATCAGACGACGCAAGACGAGGTCACGAAGTTCGGCGATGCCCTCGCGTACGGCTTTCAGTACAAGGCGCGAGGGTTGACCGACGCACTGATCGCCGAGGACGTCGCACCGGACTTCAACCCACGCATCGGCTTCGCCCCTCAGACCGGATACCGAGGCATCACAAACGGAACCACGTGGACCGTGACGCAACCGCGCGGCAGCATCCTCGATACGACCCTGCACGTCGCGGCCATCGCGCAGGACAAGACGAGCGGCGGCACTTACCACGATGTGGGAACCGTGAGAGAGGACGTCGCGTTCCGGAACGGTCTCAACGTAACACTCGTCGTTGCTCAAGAGAAGTTCTTGACGGACTACAACAGGTTCTACAAGGCCCAACTTCAGATGCCGCGCGACGACACTTTCCGCGGTTGGACGGTGGCACATACGACGGGCACTGTCGCAGGTCAGCCGTACGAGAACACGGCTGCACAGATCCTCTACCGCCCCGTCAAGCGCCTCCAACTCGATCTGCGTCACCAGTTCGTCCAACTTGGTACGTACTCTGAGCAGACCGTCTTCACAATGAACTGGGAGTTGGACAGGTACCAGTCAATCGGGGGCCGCGTCGTCAGCCAGAACTCCGACGTCAACTGGTTCGTCTCGTACAAACTGAGCGGAAACCTCGGCAACGAGTACTTCTTGATCCTGGGCGACCCGAACGCCACTTCCTTCAAGAAGACCCTCATCCTCAAGTTCACAGCACCGCTCAATATCGACTTCTGACGCTGGATCAGCGAAATGGAAGATCCCTGGCAGCCTTCCGACGGCTGGGTCGGCGACGGGCCCCGAAACCCGGTACTCGTGACACGCCCCAGAGCCTCGCGAATCAGTCGCGCATGACCGACATATAGAGTGGATTGGACGCGAGCGGGGCCCCCATGGATCTTGTTGCCGCACTCCGCAAGGCTGGCGTGCGCGTCCATGACGGCGTCAGCCCCCTCACGGGATTCCCTTTCCAACTTGACTCCTCAAACGGCCCCCCGGTGGTCCTCGACCTCCCCGAACCCGGGCTTGTACCCCTTTTTGACCCCAAGCAGGTTGGAATCGCGATCCTCGACCACACCGGCCGCCCCAGGGTTAAGTGGGGCCTCGCCCAAGAGGTAGGGCCGCTCGACGACACGCCCGTCAAGGGCATTGTCGACGCGGCGCTGACAGGCTCCTGCGGCACCACCTTCTACGACGGGCGCCGCTTCTTCGCCGCCGGCTACGCCTGCGGAGAGACGACGGAGGTCGTCCTGCTTGTCACGGACGCGCAGGAGGAACAGGCAGCACGGGAGGCCTCGCGCGAGCATCTGCTGACTGCCTCGGCGCTCAAGCGCATCGGCAAGGCGCTCTCGTGCAAGCAGTCCGTACAGTCGCTCGCTCTGCCCGCGCTCCACGCCGTCCACTCTGCGTTTTCGCTCGGCTCCGCGCTCCTGTGGGTCCAGCCGCACGATTCTGCGCCGATGGCGCTCGTCGCCAGCACAGGGACAACGCGCGACCTCGACGTCATCAGCACTCTCGACGCGGTGACGGGCCGCGGCTCGCTCGCCGCGCTCGTCGCACGCAACCGGCAGACGTACGTCCTGAACGAGGCGGCCAAGAGCCCGCTCACCAAGGACGTCGAGCAGGTCGTCTGCATCGAGGAGCCGGGCAGCGTAGTCGTCCTCCCGCTCGTCGGTGCGAAGTCCCTGATCGGTGTCCTCGAACTCGTCGGTCGTAAGGGAGACAGGAGCCTGCTCAAGAACCTTGCCATGGCCGAGACCGTCGCCGAGCACATATCCCTCGCGATCCATAGCGCGGTCATGTTCGAGAGCATCGAGCGACTCGCGGCGTTTGACCCCCTGACCGGGATCGCCAACCACCGCACGCTACAGGACTTCCTCGCCGCGCGGGTCAGCGAGGCGCAAAGGAAGAGCGAGTCCGTCGGCGTCGTCATGATCGATGTCGACCACTTTAGGCGCTTCAACGAGGAGGAAGGGCACAGCGCGGGCGACGAGGCGCTCCGGCACGTCGCGCAGATCCTCTCCGAGCACATGCGACCGTACGACATCGCGGCGCGGTACGGCGGCGAGGAGTTCACGCTCGTCCTGCCCGATTGCGACGCGTCGACGACCTCAGAGGTGGCCGAGCGCGTGCGCAAGTCCGTCGCCGAGAGCGGCTTCGCCGCCCCGTCCGGCGCGAGGCGTCCCATCGCGGTCAGCCTCGGGACCGCCTGCTACCCCAAGGACGCGCGGGACCCTGCCGGTCTGTTGATGGCCGCAGACCTTGCACTGTACGAGGCGAAGAGGCAAGGGCGCAACCGCGTCGTCGCCTACACTGGCCTCGTCAACGTCCCGGTGAAGCACGCAGTACCAAGCCAGTATTTCAGCCACTCCCAGGCGACCCTCCTTCGGCTCGACCCGGTCATCGAGCGAATCGGGCGGCGACTCAGGCTGTCAAGCCAGGACCTCTCGATCCTTCGAACCGTCTGTGCGTGGTTCCCGGTCCACAAGCAAGAGCCGGAGCGCCATGACCCTGCGGAAGTCATGCGGTGGTTCAAGAACTCCGAGCCAGGTTCCGCCGAGGCCGACTCTGCCTTGGCCATGCGCAGAGCGCTCAAACTCCTATGGGCCCTCATCGAGGAGGGCGAGACCGCCGTTTTGGCCGATCCTGGGCGGTTCGACCCAGAACTCGTCATTCTAGTCCGGGACTTCGGCGACGCTGCTTGACCCCTGCCTTCCCGGGATGGCATAATCTCTTCTTGCGCGGCCCTCAGGCCGTGACCCTGAGGCAACCCACCATGTACGCAATCGTCAAGACCGGCGGCAAGCAGATCAAGGCCGAAAAGAACGAGATCGTCATCGTCGAGAAGATCGATGGCGAGCCCGGCGCCAAGATCGACCTGGACGAGGTCGTCGCGCTCCATGACGGCAAGAGCCTCACGGTCGGCAGCCCCTTCGTGAAGGGCGCCAAGGTCAAGGCGGAGATCGTCAGGCAGTCCAAGGCCAAGAAGGTCGAGGCGTTCAACTACAAGCCGAAGAAGAACGTCCGCAAGCGCTGGGGCCACCGACAGCCGCAGACCCACATCCTGATCACGGACGTGATCGGAGGCAAGTAATGGCACACAAGAAAGGACAAGGCTCTACCAAGAACGGTCGCGACTCCAACTCCCAGCGCCTGGGTGTCAAGCGGTATGGTGGACAGGTCGTCAAGGCCGGGAGCATCATCGTCCGACAGCGCGGCACAAAGATCCACCCGGGCAACAACGTCGGCATCGGCAACGACCACACCATCTTCGCCATGATCGACGGCCAGGTGAAGTTCGAAGGTCCGGAGAAGCGGCGTCGCGTGAGCGTCTACGCCGACCAGGCCGTCTGAAGGGTCACACGATCCCACTGCGCAGCAGGTCTTTGAGCATCAGCAGCCCCACGACCTTGCCGTCTTGCACCACCGGCATCTCTCCGATCTTGTGCGGGTAGTTCTGAAACATCTCGAGCGCCTCGAAGGCCAGCAGGTCTGAGCCGATCGTCGCCGGCGACTTGCTCATCAGGTCGCTCGCCTTGCTCGAATTGCCGTCGCCGCCACGCTCAAAGTGCCTGCGCAGGTCGCCGTCGGTGATAAAGCCGAGCAGCGCGCTCGAACCGTCCACCACGCACGCGCCGCCCGCCCCAGCCTTGGTGATCGCGTGCATCACTTCCACGACCGGCGTCTCCGGGCTCACGAGCGCGAGGTCCGCGCCCTGGCGCATGACGTCGCTGACCCTCATGGTCAGGCGCTTGCCGAGCGCCCCAGCCGGGTGCAGGAACGCGAACTCGTCGCGGCCGAACGACCGCCGTTCCATGACAGCGATCGCGAGCGCGTCGCTGAGCGCCATCATGACCGTGGTCGAGGTCGTCGGTGCGAGGTTGTTGGGACACGCCTCCCGGTCGACATGGATGTCCAGCGAGACGTCGGCCTCGCGCCCTGCGCTGCTGTCGATGCGGCCCGTGATCAGGACGGTCTTCGCGCCGATCCCCTTGAAAGAAGGGAACAGCCGCACGACCTCGTCCGTCTCGCCGCTGAAGGTGTAGACCAAGACCACGTCGTTCTTGGTGACCATGCCGAGGTCGCCGTGCACCGCCTCCGAGGCGTGCAGGAACAGCGCGGGCGTTCCGGTGCTGGCGAGCGTCCCTGCAGTCTTGCGGGCGACGTGTCCACTCTTGCCTACGCCGCACGTGATGACCCGCCCCTTGCACTTCTCGATGAGGTCTACGGCCCGGAGGAACGAGGCGTCGAGCGAATCGGCAAGGAGGCGCACAGCCTCGGCCTCTTCGGTCAGAACTCGCCTCAGGGTGTCCTTGGACATCGGCCCGAGTCTACCGTTCCGTCCGACCGGGGTCCATCGGGTGTAGGATGGTCTTCCCGAAGAAACTGAGTGCCCATTCCATTGCGACGTTCGCGGTCTCGTTGTTCCTGTCTACGAGAGGGTTGACCTCGACGATGTCGAGCCCGGCAAGTTTGACGCTCGAGCCCTCGAAGAACTCGTGCAGCGTCTCGGCGATCAGGTGCCCCTCGCGATAGGTGAGTCCACCGCGCACCGCCGTCCCCGTGCCAGGCGCGAACAACGGGTCGAGCGAATCGACGTCGAAACTCACCCACAGCGCCTTCGCGCCGCCCTTTTGAAAGTGGTCGAAGATCTTCTGCAGGCAGCCGACGATACGGTCTTGGTCGACGTCCTGCATCGTCAGGGGGAGACAGCCGGGGAGAAGCTTGCTGTTTGCTACCTCACCTTCGTCGACGTCGCGCAGGCAGAGCCAGGCGATGTTCTGCGGGCTGAGGAACGGCTCGCCCACGATCTCTTCGAGCAGAAACATCCACTCTTCGTCAAGCGCGGAACTGGATTGCGGCTTCAAGCCGGAGAGCGCGGCGAGCGACATGCCGTGCAGGTTTCCAGAAGGCGAGGTGTCGGGCGTGTTGAGATCCATGTGCGCGTCGACCCAAAGCACGGCGAGGCCGTCTCCGTACTTTCGTAGCGCTCCGGCGATGGAGCCGAT
>DATLWQ010000219.1:0-1712 GCA_035576225.1 Fimbriimonadaceae bacterium
GTACTTACGCAGTGCACCTGCTATCGAGCCGATCGAGATGCTGTGGTCGCCGCCGATCACGAACGGGACGCCTCCGTTGCGGTGGGCGCCCGCGACGCGGTTCGTGATCTCCCGGTACGCCTCGTTTGCCCTGGCGTAGCGGTCGCTGTCGCTCTTCGGGACCCAGGCGTCGAGGTCGAAGACGGCGCCGGTGTCTGTGACGTCGTGCCCGAGCCGCCTTAGGCCGTCGACGAGCCCTTCCAGCCTCATCGCGATCGGCCCGAGCCTGCTGCCGAGCCTCTTTCCGCACACGTCGAACGGCGCGCCGATGATCTCGATCATTGGGCGGAAGTGTACCGGTGGTCGAGAGGGAAGGGCTGGACGGGCGTCCGTGGGCGGACGCCCGCGCTACGGAGGATATGCCCGACTACATCTTGCCGCGGGGCATGACTTCGATGTCAGACGCCTTCTTTCCGGGGATTCGACCGTCGCCGGCGTCCCAGCTGCCTTTACACTCTTGGCACACGGGCTTGTCGTTCGCTGCGTTCATGCCGCATGGGCACATGCCCATGCTCATCATGCACTGGGCGCAAGGGTGCTTCAGGCAGCAACTGTACTCGCCCTTCTTCATCAGGGCCGCCCTTTCCGTCGCCAAGGTCTCCACAGCCTTCTTCGCGGTTGCAGACCTCATGTCCTTCATCTGGCTGAACGCGATCGCTGCGAGGAAGATGCCCAGCAGACAACAGGCGGTAATAAGGATTCTTACTTTCTTCATGGTTAGATCTCCAGAGGGCTCCGCGACGGAGCCTTCTAGATGGAAGCGTACTGGCTGGTTTGTCCCGTTCGACCGTTGGCTGGTGTGTTCTTGGACACACTTCACGCGGAGCGCGCGTTAGTGCAGCGCGTCTTCTAAAACGAGGTCGGGATCGGTCTGTGCGGCGTTAGTGTCGCCGCGGTCGTCCTTGCCGTCGATCCCGTAACTGTAGACGACGAAGTCGCGGCCGTAGGAGATATATCCGAGTTGATAGCCGGTGTACGGATCGGTCGAGTTCTCCTCGCCGAGGAACGAGAGGTCGTCGGGGGTCTTATTCGTGCGGCCGACGCGCGCGGTGAGCGCAGTGGTCGCAAGGAGCAGCCGCATGCGCGCAATCTCGCGGTCTCGCACTGCCATCCACGGTTCTGCCTGTGCGGCGAACTGCACGAACACCTCCTTGGCGCTCCCGGAAAGATGGTCCTCGACAGGGCCGCGTTTTGCGCCTGGCGTCGCGATCCGCTCGAGCAGTTGGTCTGTCAGCGATCTCGCCTCGGCCACGAGCGACTTGAAGAACTCGCTTCGCTCCTCCGGCTGCATGTCCTTGAGCGCTCTCACCGTGCCGACGGTCTTCCCGTGGAACTTCTCGGCGAACGCATCGAGTTTGCCCGACTTGTGTGCGTCCTGGAGTTCCTTGATCGACTCGAGGACGTTGAGCGACTCGTTGTGGATCGTTACGCTCGCGTCGGGCATCCGAGCGAGCGCGTCGGTCGTCCCCTGCGCGAGCGACTCGTTCGCCGCGATCGGCATCATTCCAATGTAGGGAGCAAGCGCCTTGCGAACGCCGTCCATCACGCTATAACCGATCGTTGCATCGGCCATCGAACCGCCGCAGAGGTCGGCGCCGAACGCCATGCCGACGTTAGCCCAACCGACCGCGGCGTCCCAGTCTTCGCTGTCGACCCTTGCTTGCACGCGCCAC
>DATLWQ010000220.1:0-9527 GCA_035576225.1 Fimbriimonadaceae bacterium
CTCGCTGCGGCACGTGAGCGGGATCGAGGACGACATGGAGAAGGGCGTGAACGCGCTGTGCGCGGTCGCGAGGCCGGAGCGGTTTATCGACACCCTGGAGAGCCACGGTTTCCGTGTCGTAAACGAGCGGCTCTTGCCGGACCACGACGACTTGCGGGGTCGCGACCTGTTCGCAGGGATGGATCTCTCACTGCCTTTGATCGTCACGGAGAAGGACTGGATGAAACTGCGCAAGCGCGGCGACATGATGGCGACTTCGGTCTACGTGGCGGCGTACGACGTGACGATCGAGCCGAGGGACGCCTTTCGCACCTGGCTCAGGGACCGACTCGATGTCGTCAAGAAGTAAGCAGTTCCGGGGCCGCGTGATCGCCGGGACGCTGCGGCTAATCCAGCGCTGGCTCTTGCGGATGCCTTACCTGAAGGCGCTGAGGCGGGGCGAGGCGATCGGCCGGCTCGTGTGGCGACTCGCAAGGCGCAGGCGTCGGGTGGGCGAGAGCAACTTATTGATGGCGTTCCCCGGCATGTCGGAGCAGGCGGCGCGCGCGACGTGCAAGCGCGTCTTTGAGAACTTTGGGAGGAGTTCGGCGGACTTCTTCCTCGGCCTGGCGGGGGACAAGGAGCAACTTGAGAGGACGACGAAGGTCGAGGGTCTCGAACACTTTGAACGGGCGCACTCAAAGGGCAAAGGCGTGATCCTGATAACGGGCCACTTCGGGAACTGGGAGCGGATCTCGGCGTGGCTTGTGCACCAAGGGCACAAACTGGCGGTGATCGCGCGCGACACCGACGACCAAGGAATCAACCAACTGGTCAACGAACTGCGCGAGGGGCCGGGGACCGAGGTGATACCGCGCGGCAACGCGGCGAGGCCCGTGATCCAGCGGCTGCGACGGAACGAACTGGTGGGGATCCTGCCGGACCAGAACGCGCGCGAAGTGTTCATCCCGTTCTTCGGCAAACCGGCCGGGACGGTGCTTGGCCCGGGAGTGCTGGCCGAGCGCACGGGAGCGCCGGTGGTGCCCGTGTTCTGCCGATACGTCGGCGAAGGTCGGTACACCATCACCTTCTATCCAGAACTGCAGCCGGAGCCGGGGTACGACACGAAGGGCGAGGGGACGATGCGTGCGATCAACGCGCAACTGGAGGCGGTGATCCGGGCGGCGCCGGACCAGTGGCTGTGGTTCCACGACCGGTGGCGCAGTGCGCGGCGCGAGGGGCTGTTGTGAGGTTCTTGGTCGCGCGGCTCTCTGCGCTTGGCGACGTGGTGTGCACGCTACCGGCGGCGGTGGCCTTGAAGCGGACGTTCCCGGACTCCGAGGTCGTGTGGTGCGTCGATAAGAGGTTTGCGGGAATTGTGGAACTGTGCGGCTCGGTGGATCGGACGGTCGTGTGGCCTAAGGAGGGGGCAGAACGAAAGCAGACCCTGGCGTCGCTCAGCGAGTTCGATGTCGCGTTCGACCTTCAGGGGTTGCTCAAGTCAGGGCTGATCGTTGGGCGCGCAAAGGCCGCGAAGAAACTCGGATATCACTGGCAGCGCGAAGGTTCTTGGCTGTTCTCGCAGCGCGTGACGCCCGATTCGACGTCGCTGCACGTCACCGACCAGTACGTGGACGTGGTGCGTGCCGCTGGCGCAGAGGCCGACGGTGCGGAGTTCGACTTGGTGCCCGACCCGGAGGACGTGACGAAGTTCGAGCAGTACCGGGGCGCCGTGGTGTGCAATGCTGGCGCGGGGTGGGCGAGCAAGCGATGGCCCGCCGCGCACTTTGCGACGTTGGCGAACGACCTTGCGTCGCAGGGGCGCCGCGTGGCGTTCATCGGTGGGCCCGGCGACGGTGCGGTCTACCAAGAGGTGCTCAGTGCCGGGGCAAAGGGGACGATCGACCTCGTGGGCAAGACGAGCGTGCGGGAACTGGTCGCGCTGATCTCCGTGGCAGCGGCGCACGTGGGCGGCGACACGGGAAGCACGCACATCGCTGCGGCGCTGGGCGTGCCGGCCATCGGGCTGTACTCCGTCACAAGGCCTGCGAGGTCGTGCCCTTATGGCCAGATGCACAACACGCTCTACGATCCGAGAGGGCTCGCGGCGATCGATCCCGAACAGGTGACGGCGTTGATCGGGCAAAATCTGTAGGCGGATGGTTGCGACGCTCGAGGACGTGACTGCGGCAAGGGCGGGCAAGACGGTCGTTTTCACAAACGGCGTATTCGACGTGCTGCACGCCGGACACGTGAGCCTGCTGGAACGAGCCAAGGGGCTCGGCGACATCCTAGTCGTGGGGCTGAACACGGACGAAAGCGCGCGCAGGCTCGGCAAGGGGTCGGGAAGGCCGGTCAACGCGTTGGCGGACAGAGCCGCCGTGGTCGCTGCGTTGCGGGCCGTGGACTTCGTGCTCGCTTTCGACGAAAACACGCCTGTGCAGTTGATCGAAAGGCTCCGACCGGACGTCCACGTGAAGGGCGGCGACTACGAGGCAGGCTCGCTGCCGGAGGCGCCTACTGTTCGTTCTTATGGAGGGAAGGTGGTCGTGCTGCCGCTGCTCGAGGGGCACAGTTCGACATCGATCCTGAAGGGGCTCGGGCTGGAATGAGCGCGTTCGAGGTCGGTGCGGGGGAGCGCGTGCTGTTCGCCCTGTGTCACCCCGACGATGAGATGGCGGTCATCGCGTTTATGCGGCGGCTGCGTGCGACGGGGATTCCTGTGCGCGTGACGTGGAGCCACAGTACGCCCATACGGCAGGAGGAGAGCACCGCGGTCATGGAGAGGATCGGGATCGACGAGTCGGCGCTGACGTTCTTCGGCGCGCCGGACAAGGGGATCACTGAAGGGCTGCAAGAACTGCGTGAGAGAATGGGTGCGGTCGTTGGGTCGTTCAAACCGACGCGCGTCGTGACGCACGCCTTTGAGCAGGGGCACCTCGACCACGACGCGACCAACCTCTTGGTCAATCTTTGCTTCAACGGCCCGGTGTACGAGGCTCCGTACTACCACACGTACATGACGAAGTTCCCGGTGATCAACCGGTTCTCAGACCCCTTGGGTGAAGAGTGCATCGATCTCTCACGAGAGGAACAGACGTTCAAGAGGTCACTCATCGAGATGTATCCGAGCCAGACGATCGCGCGGAACGTGCGGGCGTACGAGTTCTTCCACGCGCTGACTATGCGGAAGGCGAGGATGTTCGAACGCGAGCGGCTACGGCTCCAGACGCACAAGGACTTCCTGACGCCCAACCATCCGCCCGCCTTGGCCGGCAGGGTCGCGCAGAGCGAGCCGTGGGCCGCGTGGGTCCGCGCGGTGGCCGAAGTCGCCGGGGCCGGAGACGTTGGTCTCGTTCGAGCCGTCGCGGTTGATCGTGTAGACCTGCGCGTCGCCCGCGGGGCCGAGTTTCGTATAGGCGATCTTCTTTCCGTCGGGGCTCCAGTTCGGGTCGTAGACCGCTCCCGAGACGACCGGCGTTCCGGAGTCTCCTCTCGTGAGCGGCACGAGAACGAGTTGGCGCGGCTTGAACGTGTATTGGTCCACGGCCGTACCGAGGACGGCGGCGACAACCTTCATATCGGGTGAGACCGCAGGCTGGCGGATTGCGAGCGAGGGCTCGGCGCCGAACGCGTACTCGACGGTCTTGACCGCTTTGGCCTTCTTGGAGTAGTAGGTGACCGCGACCTTGTCGTCGAGCCTGACCTGCGAGAGGCGCTGCATCATGGCAAGCGGCTCCGCGATCTCCGTGTCGCCGATCTTCTGCAAGACGTCACCCGTCTCCATGCCGATCGTTTCTGCGGCAGACTGGGGCGCGACCGCGTTGACGATCACGCCCTGGATCCCGTTGGGGACTCCCGCCTGTAGCCGCTCGGCGTCCGTCAGTTTGGTGACGTCGATGCCGAGATCCGGCTGGTCGGTGAAGAGCGTGTTGACGATAGGGCGTCCGTCGTCGCCGATCTTGACGGACATGAGGGAGTTGCGGTACGGCTTGACCGCCTTGCCGTCCTTGATGAAGTCCGGCGGAATCTGCCTGTCGTCGACGAAGTCGAAGCCTTGGATCGAAACGACCGCCGTGCCGTCTGCGCCCACGTCGAACTGGATGGACTGCCCTGCCAGGAGCGGGATGGGCAGAAGCGTCTGCCCGCCGAACGGCTCCATGTAACTGATGACGAAGACTTCGTCGGCGTCCCGGCGCATGACGGAGTAGATGACCTTTCGTTCAGCGCCCCACTTCGCGGATCTGAAACTGAGGCCGATCCTCTCGTAGGTCGCGTCCATTGTGCCCGACCCGCTCTCTTCGCCGGAGGCGTTCGAGCCCGCGAACTGCGACGGCGGGAGCACCTGGTGCGTCTGCTGCATCATCTGGTCGAAGTCCAGGATGACGCCGCCCGCCGTGATCAGGCCGCTGTTCTCCAAGTGGGGCCAGTCGGGCGGACCGAAGTAGAGGCCGCCCTCGCCGCGCGATCCGTGCGAGCGCTGCTCGACCTTGTTGGTCGCGAGGTTCCAACGGAAGATGTTGTTGGACCGCCCTTTGCGGTTACTGGAGATGAACAAACGCTGGCCGTCTGGCCGCCAGACGGGCTCGACGTCAGACTCGCCCTTCTTGTAGCCAGGAACCTCACGCTTGGTGCCGTCGGCTGCAAAGACGACGACCTTGGAGCCTCCTTCGACAAACTCGGTGGCCGCGACCATGCCCGTCGTGTCGGACGTGCCCGGATCGGGGTCGATGGTCATGCGCTCCAGAATCTTGTACGCAGTGAACAGGACGGCTATCAAGAAGAGCCCGATGATGAGCCTCTTCACCAGTTGTTTATTCATGTCAGGCATAGATTCCTAGAGCAACAAACAGTCTCCGGCGGCGATCCGTGCCCCGTTGGCGAAGTCGGAGCCGCCCATGGCCTTGCGGCCCTGTGGCTGGACCTTGTCCAGCACGAGCGACCCGTCCGCGAACGCGACCTCCAGGTCCGGCCTCACGGCGAGCACGGTTCCCGGGCTCGCGCCGCCTTGGCCGAGCCTGGCCCGGTGGACACGGAGCGTACCGGATGGCAGGGCCAGGAACGCCCCGGGGTGGGGCGTGAAAGCGCGGTATCTGTCGAACTCAGCCTTCGCGGGACGGTCGAAACGGAGTTGTGCGTCCTGCTTGGTGACCTTGGGGGCGTAGGTCGCCTGTTCGTCGTCCTGGGGCGTGCGTGGGAAGCTGCCCTGAGCGATTTTGGGGACCCATTCGGCCGCGAGCGCAGCCGCGAGATCAGCCAGCCGGTCGTGGAGATCGCCCGCCGTCTCCTCTTTGCCGATTTCGATGGTGGCGGAGGCGACGATGTCGCCAGTGTCCATTCCCTCGTCCATCATCATCACCGTCACTCCGGTCTCGCACTCGCCATTGAGGAGCGCGTACTGAATGGGCGCCGCTCCGCGGAAGTGCGGCAAAACCGACGCGTGGAGGTTGACGGAGCCGTGCTTCGGGACGTCGAGGAGCGCGCGGCTAAGTATCTGGCCGTAACTCGCGACGACGAACAGGTCGGGCTGGAGCGACGCGAGGCGCTCGACGAACTCCGGCTTGCGGCTCTTGACGGGCGTCTCGACCTGCAGGCCGAGACGAAGCGCGGCCTGCTTGACCGCCGAAGGGCGCAGTTCCATGCCTCGGCCGCTCGGGCGGTCTGGCTGGGTGACGACGAGGACCACGTGCTGGGTGAGTCGCTCCAACGCCGGCACCGCGAAGTCGCTCGTGCCGAAGTAGACGACCCTCATTCCGCCTTGTTCTTCTCCGAGGGGTGCTGCCAGTACAGCGTGGCCGGGTCGACCTTTTCGGTGAACAGGATCCCGTCGAGGTGGTCGATCTCGTGCAGGGCGACGCGGGCGGCGATGCCGTCCATTTCCCACGTCGACTCCCGACCCTTGCGATCGAGGCCTCCGATCTCGACGAACTCCGCCCGATCGACGTCGCCGTAGAGGCCGGGGATGCTCAGGCACCCCTCTTCTCCTATCTGCGAGCCTTCGGCCTTGAGTACTTTCGGGTTGAAGATGACGGTCGGGCGGTTCTCTGGCGCGACGACGATGAGCCGCTCGGAGACGCCGATCTGTGGAGCCGCGAGGCCGACGCCGCGCGCGGCGCGCATGATGCGCTGCATGTTGTCCGCCAGCATTTGATGGCGCTTGGTCACCCGCTCGACGTCGACCGCCTTTTCGTACAGCACCGGCGCGGGGATCTTGACGATCGGGTGCTCGTCGTCGGTGACGTAGAGATACTTATATTCGTCGGGGACCACGACCTTCATCTGAACCGATTATAACCCTGCTCGAACTGAGCGATCCTTTCTCATACGACGAGGGGCCGCAGGACGAGCACGCGGTCGGTTCCTGAGAGGTCCTTAGCGACGGACTCGACGTGCCAGCCCTCGCGTTCGAAGACGTCTGCGGCGCGCTCGTAGGCTCCGTCTCCGAGTTCTACGATCAGGACGCCTGTGTCCTTGATGGCGCTGTGCGCCTCTCTAGCAAGCCTTTGGTAGATTGCCAGGCCGTCGCCTTCGGCATAGAGTGCGAGGTGCGGTTCGTGGTCTTTGACCTCGGGAGGCAGGGCGTCTTCCTCTGCGACGTAGGGCGGGTTGGAGACGATGGCGTCGAACTTGCGACCCACAAGGGCTGAGAAGAGATCGGACTTGAGGAGTTCGGGTTCGCAAGCGCCCCTCACCCCCGACCCCTCTCCCCCGGAGGGGAGAGGGGAGAAATATCGCTCGACGTTCCTGCGGGCGACGGAGAGAGCGGCCTCGCTGACGTCGACCGCAGCGACGTTCCAATCAGGCTTTTCCAGCGCAAGGGTTATCGCGATGCAGCCTGAGCCGGTGCCGACGTCGAGTACGTCCCTTGCGTACTTCTGGCGCAAGGCGACCTCGATCAGGGTCTCGGTCTCCTGCCTCGGGATGAGGACGTCGGGCGTGACGAGAAAGCGGCGGCCATAGAACTCGCGCCAACCGAGGATGTAGGCGAGGGGCTCACGGGCTGCGCGCCGTTCGCACAGCGCGTCGAGTTCTTTGCCAGTGAAGGGATCGGGCGCATGGGCGAGGACGTAGGCGCGCTCCGCTCCCATCGAGTGGGCCACGAGCATCTGGGCTTCCAACTGGGGGGATTCGACGCCGGCCTTTGAGAGCCGGCCAGCGACCGACGCCACCGCTTCGCCAATCGTCACGAGACCGCGTAACGGGAGAGTTTCGCCTGCATCTCGGGCACCAGTTCCGCCTCCACATAGACTCCGTCGTCGCGATAGTCCTTTTTCAAGACGCGACCGAACTTGTAGCACGCCTCGACGAGCGCGTTCTGGTCGTAAGGCACGAGCGCGCGTACGAGGGTCATTTTGTCCTGGCTGGCACGGACGATGGCAGCGAGCAGGTCGTCCATACCCGTGCCGTACTTGGCGCTGACCGCCACGCTCTCGGGCCAGTCCATGACGAGCCGTTGCGCGTCGGCGGGGTCGCTCAGGGCGTCGATCTTGTTGAACACCGTGAGCACGGGCACGTCCTCAGCGCCGAGCGACTCGATCGTGTCGAGGACCGCGTCGCGCTGAAGTTCCCAGCCCTCGTTCGCGACGTCCACGACGTGGAGAAGAAGGTCGGCGTGGAGCAGTTCCTCCAGGGTCGCGCGGAAGGAGGCGACGAGTTCCGTGGGGAGGTTGCGGATGAAGCCGACCGTATCGATCAGGAAGAAACTGAAGCCGTCGGCCATCTCGACCTTTCGCGTCGTGGGGTCGAGGGTCGCGAAGGGCATGGCGTCGGCGAGGACGCCCGCACTGCTCAGGCGGTTCATGAGCGTGGACTTGCCTGCGCTTGTATAGCCTACTATTGCGACCACGGGGTAGGGCTGTCTGGCGCGGGCCTCGCGCTGTAGGACGCGGTGGCGCTTGACCTCCTCGATCTCGTCACGGAGTTTGGCGATGCGGCGGTTGACCATACGGCGGTCGCTCTCCAACTTCGTCTCGCCCGGACCGCGCATGCCGATGCCGCCCCGCTGGCGCTCGAACTTGGTGTACACGCTCATGAGGCGCGGGAGCATGTAGGTGAGTTGGGCGAGTTCGACCTGTAACTGGCCCTCCTTGGTCTGCGCGCGGCGGGCGAAGATATCGAGGATGAGTTGCGTGCGGTCGACGACGCGCACGCCGATCGAGTCTTCGAGGTTCCTGATCTGGATGCCGCTGAGTTCGGCGTCTATGACGACGACGTCGGCGTGGGTGTCGGCGACGTAGGCCTTGATCTCATCGACCTTTCCTGGGCCGAGGTAGGTCGCGCGGAACGGCTTGGTGAGCCGCTGACGTGCGCTACCGACGACCTGGCCGCCCGCCGCCTCACCGAGCCCCTCCAGTTCTGCCTCCGTCGTCGCGTCCTCGGAGGCGTCCTGATTGACGTAGACCAGAAAGAGTTTTTCGGGCGGGAGTTCTCTTTCGGTCGGCTTCGGCATCTTCTCCTTGGTCAGAACCGGGCCAGTCCGACGGTCAACGCAATGGTGAGCCCGTTGAACGTGATGCCGTCGAAACTGTTCCACATGTCGTAGCGCGCTTCGAGGTTGATCCTGTGGTTGAAGTTGATCCCGAGCGCGGCGTTGGCGTTGAGGCTTGCGCGCTTGCCGGCCTGGTGGCCGCTCGGCGTATCGATGGAGTAGTCCAGGTAGGCCAGGCCACCTCGGAGGGCGGCGTAGGGGATGGTGGAGTCGCCGTCACGTCCGAAGGCACGGACGAATCCGATCGACCCCGTGAGGATGAAGACGTTGTTACCGTTCTTGCGCTGGTTGACCGCCTGCCAGTCGTAGGCGATCTTGTACTTGTCGAGGTCGTAGCCGCGGATGCGGCCCGCGCCGAAACTGAACCAACTATCGCCGAGCGCGTTGCGCAGGCCCTTGTTGGAGGGCAGGAACACGCCGACTTGCGGCCCGAAGTAGGCGTCATCAGAGGCGGACGCACTCAGTGGGAGCGCGGCAACGCAAGCGAGACACAGTGCAATCAGTCCAAATCGGCGCATAGCGCCATAGTACACCGAACGCGGGCTAGAAATCGCCTAAATCCCCTTCAAAACGAAGCCGTCGGCGATGGCTCCGATCTCCTTGGTGGCGCCCGCGACGGCTGCCTCGAAGAGGCGCTTGCCCTTTTCGGAAGTTGCAAGCGTGCCGTAGCCGTATGAGCCCTGCTCGGTCAATTCGTCGAAGAGCAGCGTGAGTCCGCGGACGCTCGGCTCGGTCTGCAGGCCGTCGTCGCGCAACCTTTCTTTGCGAACCAGGTCTGGGTGCAGGTGCATGACCATGCTTGCCTCGGCCTCACAGGCGTGCCTGATCTGCTTGAGCGGGCCCTCCATGACCTCTTGGAGCACTGCATCGGGGATGTAGTCGAAGTAGCCGCTGTGGCCGACGATGGTGTCGGGTTCTTCCTCCTTGAGGATCCTAGTGACAATTCCGTTGGGCCCCGTGTTGCCGCCGTGGCCGTTGAGGAAGAAGAACTTGGTGAAGCCAGCGCGGCGGAGACTGCGCACGCACTGGAGCAGGGTGTCCATGTAGCCGTCGAAACTCG
>DATLWQ010000221.1:0-2277 GCA_035576225.1 Fimbriimonadaceae bacterium
GCCAGAGCAAGTTGGACACGGTAGAGCAGCGCGCGACGCAACTGGTGGCTACCGCGGTGGCGGCGAACGGGACCGCGGCGTTCGTTCCAGAGGGCGCGTTTGATTGGAGCGTACTCGGTGGCGTCGGCACCGTCGACCAGACGGGGCTCTTCAACGCGACGACCGCCGGGACGGGCTCGGTGCGCGCAGTGCTCTCGATTGCGAACAAGACCGGTGCGACGGCGGTCAACGTCACGGCCGTCGTGATTACGCAGACCAAGTGGACGATCCTCGTCTACATCAACGCGGCGAACAACCTCTTCCCCGACAGCGATCTGAACGTCAATCAAATGGAGACCGTCGCCGACAACCCACAGGTCCGCTTCGTGCTGCAGTGGAAGCAGTCGCAGGCGCTGTTCCCCGACTCCTCGTTTGACGGAGTGCGCCGCTACCTCGTGAAGCCCGACACGACGAGCAGCATCGTCAGCGAACTCGTGCAGGCAAACCTGAAGGACAACCTCGGCAACCCTCTCGACATGGGCAAGCCGCAGACGCTGCTCGATTTCATCAACTGGGCGAAGACGTTTTATCCCGCAGACCGCTACGGCCTGATCATCTGGAACCACGGCAACGGTTGGCACCGCACTCCAGAACTCGCGACCAGCCGCGCGTTCAGTTATGACGACGCGACGGGCTCGGCGATCCAAACTTGGGAGATGGATCAGGCGTTTGGCACCAACCACTTCGACTTCATTGCGTGGGACGCCAGCCTGATGCAGATGATCGAGGTCGCATACGAAGCCCGCAGTCACGCGGACTTCGTGGTCGGCAGCGAAGAGAGCCCGCCTGCAGAGGGCTACCCCTACGACCTCGTCTTTGCAAAGTTCCGTGACAACCCGGACGACACGACCGCGAACCTGACCAAGGCGTTCGTCGACGGGATGCTATCGAACCCGCCGTACGTGACGCGGAAGATCACTCAGAGCAGTCTGGACACCACGAAAATCGCCGACTTGGCGACGTCGCTCTCGACCCTCGCCGCTGCACTGGACGCGAACAAAGCGGCGATCCAGACCTTGGTGCAGGACGCCCGCGACACTTCACAGTCGTACAGCCAGACCACCCAGCGCTACTATCGCGACACCTACGACCTCTGCCTGAAACTGGAGGCAGAGCCGGGGATGCCTGCGGCAGTCGTCAACGCGGCCGCAGACGTGCGGGCAAAGATCACTGCAGCCGTGCTGTGGGAGGGCCACAACACCAACAGCCCGAACAGCCACGGTATATCGATCGACTTCTCGCCTTCGACCGTGTTCGTCGCTAGCCAGAGCGACTACGCGCAAATGAAGTTTGCGACCGACACGTTGTGGGACGAGTGGCTGGCGGTCGCGCCGTAGCCCGTGAGTACAAAGTAGTAGCGTGCACGAGGCAGGACAGACGGGTGCCGCTCTTTGTTGTCGTAGGTGGTCTATCCTTTAGGTACATGCGCGAGCGCCTACGTCTTTGGCTGACGGTAGTGAGCGGAGTCACGCTCGTGCTCTCGTTCGTGTTCCCCCACACGTGGGTGCCTTACGCATCGATCGCGGCGGGCTCCATCGTCGCCGTTCGTATGGCGTGGGAGTCTGTCGTCAAGAGGGAGATCGACGTCAACGTGCTGATGGTGCTAGCGGCGTTCGGGTCCGTGATGCTCGGGTTACCGGTCGAGGCGGCGGTTCTGTTGTTCCTCTTCGCGCTCTCGGGGACACTGGAAGAGTTCGCGATGGCGCGGACGAAGTCTGCGATTGAAGGGCTGATCCAACTCCGACCCGACACGGCGCTCTTAGTCTCTCCAACTGGCGATAAGGAGGTCGCGGTCGAGGATCTGCGCGTCGGCGACGTGGTGCGCGTGCGCGCCTTCGAGACGTTTCCCGTCGACGGCCAGGTGCAGCAGGGACAGACGATGGTCGACCAGTCGGCGATGACGGGCGAGTCACAGCCCGTTGCGAAGGGGATCGGCGACGGCGTGCTCGCCGGGACGGACAACGGCGAAGGGATGGTGCTGGTCTCCGTCACTGCCGAGTCCGGCAAGACGACGTTGGAAAAGATCGTCGACCTGGTGCGCAACGCACAGGAGAACAAGGCGAGCGGAGAAAGGATCAGCGCGTGGTTCGGTACGCGGTACACGTTCTTCGTCATTGGAGCGTTCGTCGTGTCGCTGCTCTTGCGGCTCGGCTTTCACCAGCAGGTGCACGAGGCCGTGTACGCGTCGTTGACGCTCTTCGTGGCGCTCAGTCCTTGTGCGCTCGTTATCTCGGTTCC
>DATLWQ010000222.1:0-2960 GCA_035576225.1 Fimbriimonadaceae bacterium
CCTGCTCGGCGCAGCCAAAGCTCTCTCACAAGAAAGCACAAGACTGAACAACATACTCCTCATCTTCCAACCGGCCGAAGAGGGCGGCGCGGGCGGAGACAAGATGTGCAAAGACGGCGCGCTCGATGGCAGCATCTTCCCGGCCAAGGCCGACGTCGCCTACGGCCTACACGGCTGGCCGATGGGCAAAGAGGGAATTTTCGGCGTCAAGAACGGCGCGATGCTCGCCGCGACCGACCAGTTCCGAGTCGTGCTCAAGAGTCCTGGCGGTCACGCCGCCGCGCCGCACATCACCGCCGACACCATCGTCGCCGCCTCGCAGATCGTCAGCGCGCTGCAGACCATCGCCAGCCGCAACATCGTCGCGACCGAGGGCTACATCATGACGGTCACCTTTCTCAACGCGGGCAACGCCTACAACGTCATCCCCGCGTCGGTCGATTTCGGCGGCACCATGCGCACGCTCACGCCAGAAAGCCGCGAAAAGGGCAAGAAGCGCTTCTACGAGATCGTCGAGGGCGTCGCCAAGGCGCTTGGCGTAGAGGTCGAAATCGAGTGGGAGGTCGGCTATCCGGTGACCTTCAACGATCCGTGGGCGACCGACCGCTACCGCCGCATCGCCGCGTCCGTCATCGGCGAGTCGCGCATGCAGGACGAGAGCGCGCCCGTCATGGGCGGCGAGGACTTCAGTTTCTACGGCCAGCACGTCCCCGCGTGCTTCTTCTTCGTCGGCCTCTGCCCGGCCGATAAGCAGTCGGTGCCGTCGGTCCACACGCCGCTGTTCAACTTCAACGACAACGTCATCCCCGACGCAGTCGAAACAATGTGCCGCCTCGCTCTCGATCCCGTTGACTAGTCTGGACCGATAGATTCTTCGTTCCCTGGGGACGGGTGGCCCGGTTTGATCCCGATAGATCGGGACAGACCGGGAAAAGGAAAGCCCCCACGCAGAAAGCGCAGGGGCCCAGGGCCGGGAAACGAAGGGGCGAAAAAAGCTAGGCAGCGGCTGGGAGCTCCCGGCCGTCACGTCACTTGATCACAGTTAGGGTGATTCCCCTTGACGTCACCTGTAGCGGCTTGCCGGACGACTTGTCGGAATAGGTGACCATGAATCTGTACTTGCCAGGGCTCAGCTCGAAGTCCTGGACAATGTCCTCGGTCATGTAGGTGAGAGACCTTTCAGGCTTTAGAACGATCGGAAAATTCATATCCCTCCTCAGTGAGCCGAACAACTGATCGTCGCTAAGGCCCTTCTTCGTCATCGTCGCCGTCGCTCCGTCAAGGCGCGTCAACTGCAGTTTGTGATTGATCCATGTGTCGGTCATCCAGATCTGGAGTTCGTTGTTCGATCTGTTGGTGACCTTGAGCCTCAAAGCGTGCAAACGCGGATTGGAAAGGCTGAGAACGGGCTGTTCCGGAACCGTTTGGATCTCGACGGGCGGTGAAATCAACGCTAGCATCAAGAACGCAGTCATTTCTGAATTCGCCTCCTAACTGTGGGCGGTCGGGCAAGACGCTCTTGTCCTAGTCCCAAAGCGATATGTAACATTCTAACCCAACCTGAGCCCACTCGTTACCACGTTCTTATGCATCGCTACGCTCTGTGCCGAGGCTCTGACCGGATCTTCGAGAGACCAACACCGCAGCACACAAACATCCCTGACCCCGGAGGGGTCAAAGAGAGTAGCCAGGGCGTCCCGGCCCGTCGGGACCCCTTGTAAGTCCGCAACAAACAACGAGCACCCCGGAGGGGTGCCCGAATCCGGTCGCCTTGATCAATCAAGCCCTCCTCCAGTTCGCGTCGATCACACACGCCCTCCAAACGTGCGTCGAGGGTGAACGGGCAATCCCGCCCCATGCTTGCAGTATATCGGCCGACCAGGAGCATATATACTGAAAGCAGAAATGAGGCGGCGGAAAGGAATGTGGACCACGTGCGCGGTGGTGGTGCTATTGGTCGCCTGCACCTTCGCAGTGCTCCGTCGGGGTGCTCGATATCCGTTCTTGGCCGGAGCTCCTCTGGATAGCATATACACCGAACCAATGCCAACGAGCCCGTCGCCGCAGCCAGGTTACACGACGTATGAATATGTCGTCTCCGGGACGCCTGAGCAAGTTGCCGCTAAAGCCGGGCAGCAACTCAGTTCGAAGGATGGATGGGAGTGGTTGGCGAAGTCCAGTATGGTCTACCAGAGCAAGAGTCGCACGTTCCTCGGCTTCGAGCGGGTTTCGCGGGTCAATCCAGACGATCCTCCTCTCACTGCGGTGAAGGTTTCGCGCCCGACGACTACGTTTGACCCGATCAAAGAGTGGACTTTCAATCACATCGTCCTCGGACGAAACGAAAATCGGTTTGTAGGCGGGAAAGACTGATCGGTTGGGTGGCCGGAACATCCCACCGGACCGTCCCGCTCCGCAACGGACTCGTCGCAGACTGCCAGCACAAGAGTCCCGCCCAATGCTCGCAGGTGGCGGCCAGTGAGTGTCGAAGACCGAACAGGGGTGGGGGTTCTTATGCCTCTTATGCCTCGCTGCGCTCCGTACCGAGGCTGCAACCGGATCTTCGAGAAACCAACTCCACAGCACGAAATCAAACCTGACCCCGGAGGGGTCACAGACAGTAGCCAGGGTGTCCCGACTCGTCGGGACCCCTGGTGAGTTCGCAACAAACAACGAGCACCCCGGAGGGGTGCCCGAACCCGGTCACCGTGATCAATTAACCCCTCCCCAGATCGCCTCAATCACGGTCCCTCTATCTAAATCCAGGGAGGGGGAACGGGCAATCCCGCCCCCTGCCTGCAGGCGGCGGGCCCGTGAGCCCCGACTTGTCGGGGAACAGGGGTGGGGGGCCTTATGCCTCTTATGCCTAGGTACGCTCCGTACCTAGGCTGCAACCGGATCTTCGAGAAACCAACTCCACAGCACGAAATCAAACCTGACCCCGGAGGGGTCACAGACAG
>DATLWQ010000223.1:0-7853 GCA_035576225.1 Fimbriimonadaceae bacterium
ACAGAACGGCGAGACCGGCGAGCCCCAGATACCTCCTCCTTGCAGCAATGTCCGAGCGCACGACTGCGATGCACGCAAGCAGGACGAGTGGAAGAATTCCAATAGCGATCTGTCGGAAACTGCCCGTGAAGGTCGGCGTCGCCGCCCTTGATTGGAACACCGGGTCGTGGCGCAGCACGTAGACGAACCACAGGGCCGCAGGCACCGCGCCGAGCCCGATCACGAGCGTGCGCAGCGCCCACTGCCCGCTCAACGACTTCGTGACAAGCATCGTCGCGGCGAATGCCACGAGCACGAGCGCCACGAGCAGAACGTCGTAACTGTGGATGTTCATGAGCAGCCCGAACGCGATCGCACCGGGGATTACCGGCTTCCACGACTTTCGACAGTCAAGGACGCTGTTCAGGGTCCAAATGATCAGGCACGCCGACGCCAGAAAGAGCGCGTTCGTCAGCATCGACGGGAAGACGAACGCCTCCGGCTGCCAGTTGTCGATCGGCTGTCTCCCCATCATCAAAGTCGTGAACCAGTTCCCAGGCGGACTGTAGGCGTCGCCGTAAGTCTGCCAGAACAAGAACGACACTCCTCCGCCAAAGCAGGCGATCACAAGCGCATATTTGCCCGCGAAACTCTTGAAGTTGAGACGCACCAGCAGTTCGCCGATCTGCCTTACTACGAGGTAGGAAAGCGAGATCCTCGCAAGTGCCAACGTAGCCGGAATCCCGATACCCTTCGCAATCCATCCGAGCAGCAGGAAGAACGCATGAAAAGTGAGACCCGGCTGCGCGGCCGTGGTGAACCTGTTGTCGAACAAAATGTGGCCGTCCATCGCCTGCCGCATCCACGCCGCGTACACCATGTGGTCGTCAAGCGACATGTGGAAGGGCAAGTACTGCCGGCCAGAGGGCGTCGCCAGCCAGCCGATCAGTGCGGGCAGCGCCGCCAAGATCGCCGCAGCGATACCGAGAACGCGCGCAAACTTCCTGATCTCCCGGGCTTGAAACTCGGGCGACTGCGGATCGAATTCGGTCACGCGGTCTTCTTTCCTAAGGTCGTTCTGGTGTCTGCCTCGAACGCCTGGAGCAGGTCGAGGAGCCTCTTGGCCGATGCGGTCGCCACCGCAGGCGTGCATTTGGAAACGGCAAGTTCTGAGATGTTCAAATACTGTTCACGCAGAGGTGCGGGCACCAATTGGAGCATGTTAGCCCGCGAGACCGTCGACGGCTGGTGCAGAGCGCGCCTGATTCTGAAGTCGCACTCGTGCAACAAGTTGTCGAGCGCTAGCCCGGTGTTGTGCGAGCGCCGTAGCACGTCGGCGACCGCATCGAACAGTTCGCGCGTACCCTGCACCGACCGCTTGTCCTTCTCAGGGAGCCCGAACCGCCGACCGAGCGTGTACACAATGACCACGAACAGCAGCACGGCCTGCCACCGCGCGAACACCGCCCACTGCCCGAGCATGTTCGTCGGCGAAGGCGTCACCGCGTTGCCGATGCCGGCCTCGATGACCTTGATGTGCGCGCCCGGCTTTGCCAGCGACCGAACGAGGTCGAGGAAGAACTCGGCGTCCTGCTCCTCGCCTAGAAAGTGGTTCGTGATCGGAAGTCCGTCGGCGACCGTCACCAGCAGGCCCGAACCGGACTTGGTAAAGGTCACGTAAGGGTTGCCCTGGTTGTACCATGCGACGTAAGGCGCCGCCTGGTTCTTGCTTGGCCTGGGCAGCACGCTGCTGAACGCAAGTCTCAAGGAGTACTTCTTGTTCAGGTCCTTCGCAGAGACCGTCCCGCTTTTGGACGGCACGCTCTGCACCGCGCCGTCGAAGTTCTCGCTGTTCTTGATGGTCAGCACGGTGCCGCCGCCCTCGGCAAACTTATCGAGCGCCTTCACATAGCCCGGAGTCGTGTCCTCTTCCGGCGGCGCCTCTTCCTCGTCGTCGCTCGCCACAGAAAGCAGGCTGTTGCGGCGCTCTCCTTCCAGATACTCTGTAGAAATCACAAGATCTGCGCCCGAGAGGTCGAGTTTCGCGGACCGCTCGAGCGACAGGTCGTACCCGTCGCGCCGCAACAGTTCGGCGAACGCCGCGAACCCGCTTGGCTTCGTGTTCGTGATGCTCGGAAAACCAGTGTTCTCCTGGCGGTTCCCAAAGATCAGAGAAGCCGTAATAATCAGGAGTCCGGCCAGGATCCACGCCCCGGTCGTGATCGTCCACCGACTCAGGCCGCCGCCTGTTTCTTGAGTGCTTCGCAAAGCGCCGTGTACACCTCCTTGAATTCGTCGTAGTCCTCCACTCCCTTCACCATGTGCCCGTACCAGATCTTGTCGAACCGCTGCGTCACGTGGCGGAAGTCGATCTCCTGCGGCCTGGTGGGACTGGCCTCGATTCGATACAAGTGCTCCCAGTTCGTCTCATACCGGCGGAAGCGCGCGATCCGTCCGTCGTCGTATCGCACCAGACAGGCGATGTACAGGCACCGCACTCCCTCTCGATACCGCCCTTCTGATGCGAGCAGTTCGGCGTGCTCCAGCCACTGATCCGCCGTGCGGTCCGGCTCGTCGTCTTCCAAGATGCCTCCCACACGCCTCTTACGAGAGGCGCCCGCGTAGTTCTTGATAACGAAGAACAGCACGACGGCGATGGCGAGGATGATCAGCGCCCATGCCACAAACCTGAGTCCGTTCAGCAACCCCGCTCCGGGGGCGATGCCTGGCGTGTTCTTCATGTGGAACAGGCTGGAAAGCCACTCTAAGAACGCCGCGATCCTGGCTCCCATCCTTTCGGCCGCCTGGCCGATCCAGTTGCGCGACTCACGGCGCTTAGGGTCGAGGTAAAGCGGGTTAGAGAGGATCTGGTTTGCGGCGGCCTTCGGGTCTTTCACCTTGCCCGGCATAGAACCGCTTGGAAGCATCACTTCCGCATCGATCTGTTCGAGGAGCCAGCCCTGCAGCGTCTTCCAATTGACAGTGCTTTGTGGGTTGCTGCGTTGGATCGACGCGATGCGGTCCTGGATCGGCTGCTCCAGATAGTATCTGTAGTTGGTGTCCTCTGTGATAACGTCGGGCGCCATGTTGAGCGCCTTTTGGAGCGCATCGGCCGTTGTACATGCACGAACCTGGTCTCGGAAATCAGTGAGGTCCGAGCAAAGCGCCAACGCGGACAAGACCGCGATGCTAAAGGCGCAGATCAGCGGTTTCAGTGCCTTGAAGGACGTCATGGGCCATCGTTTCAATGTCGAGCGCCTCCAGTCGCACGCGACGGTCAAAGTAGGTTACCGTGCATCCGCAGGCGACGAACGGCGTTACGATCCAAAGAGCGGCGAAGGACGGCAGGGTTCTCAGAGTCTCGGCGAGCAGCGCAGAGCCGATGCTGACATTGGCGTATTCGTTGACGAACGCCGAGACGCCCGCCATCGCGAACGACGCCTGGAAACCGCCCCAGAGGATCAGCCCGACGAGCAGTGAGATGCCCCAGATTTTCAAGAGCGTCTCGTATCCGCTCGGTATGTGTCTCGCCTTTTTCAACAGTAGAGCGCTGCGGGACATCGCCTCTCTCGCACCAAGGTTCTCGATCGTCGCCGCAGCGGGCGCGAGGCTCATGCGGCTCATCACCAGCGGCGCGGCGATGAACCCAGAAATCATCCCCAGAAACGCGAAACTTCCCGCGAGGTCGGCCATCCCGTCCGAATACCCGGACTGGTTGAAGTACGCACTCACCATGAAAAGTGACCCGGCGAGCATGAGGATGATCCCCGCACGCAGGAACACGTGCAACAGCAGCCCCACCATGGTCTGCGCCCCCTTGCGCGCAGCGGCGATCCCCTCGTCGAGGTCGATCCGCTGCTCCAAAATGTAACTCGAGGCCAACCGTGTCGTCAGGCCGACCGTGTAACTGAGCGCGATCACGACGACAGGCAGTGCGACGAACAGCGCGACCCCATAGACCACCATGACCTCTGAGAACTGGATCTTGATGTCGTTCGGGTGGCTGGTCGACATCAGCCCAGGAATCACAAAGCCCTGGAAGAAGATCAGCCCCGCATAAAGCAGGATCATCGAAGGGATCGTCAAGCGCAGGATCGGCCACGCTAACTTGTGGTACAGGCGCACAGAAAAGTCCACGACCTGTTGTGGATCGCGCGGCACAAGCAGCCGCCGCCGGTCCACCGACCGCATCCGTCGATCCAGGAACTCTTGCGGGGAGTCGAGGTCGATCATTTCTGCCTTACTTCTAGTCTACGGCCCATTTCTTCGTACCTGGGACGCCCGTAGCCCGTCTGTATAGTATACAGACAGCGCGGGCCGGGGTTTCGGTCGCGCTTTTTTGGAGCCCAAAAAACAAATGTGCCTCGCAATCTTTGCCGCCAGCATAGCCCTCACGCAGACTCCGTCGATCCAGGACGTCCTGCAGACCAACCTCAAGTCCGCTACCTTCAAAGCGGTCGTCGGGAGTTCGAACATGGCCGAGCTCCAAAAAATCAACAAGGACTTCGCCCAGTCCTACAGGTTCAAGAGCATGGACGTATGGCTCAAAGAGCCGTTCATGATCCGCATGGAGTCTAAGGTCGACGACAGCGAGATCCTCATGGTCATCAACGGCCCGATCCGCAAACTCAGCATCCCCAAGGCGCGCCTCTCGCAGAAACTCAATCTGCAGAACTCGCCGGGCAAGAGGCAGACAGCCTTCGACTTCGGCCTCATGCCCCCGGACCTCTTCGATGGGTTCTTCAAAGCCGACTTCGTCCGCACAGACCGCAGGACCGGCGAATACGTCTTCGACGTCACCTACGGCCCTGGCCTCGACAAGGACAAATCGCGCCACCGAATTTGGGTCGATCCGCAAAAGAAGATGATCACCAAGCGCCAGTGGTTCGCCAACCGCGGCGGCTTCCTCATGGCGACCTTCGAGTACACGAACCCGGTCGAGGTCGCAGGAGTCTGGATGCCGACCACCATCACGGTCTCCAACGCCGACAACAAACTGGCGGGCACTACGAACTACAAGGACATCCAGGTGAACCCGATCCTGGCCGACAGTCTCTTCTCGGTCGGCTAGCGCAGAAGTTTCGTCAGCGTCTCGCCGATCGCGATCGCGGTGTAGTCGAGCAGCCGGATGCCGTGCTCGTAGTTCAGCCGCGTCGGCCCGATAATGGCGATCGTCCCCGCCTCTTCGTCACCGACCGAGAACGTCTGCCGGATGATCGAGAGCGTGTGCATCTTCTCGTCCGTGTTCTCCTTGCCGATCGTCACAGCGGGGAAGGTGTCCGACTCTGCGACGAGCGCCTGCCTGATCGCCGACTCGTCTTCGAGGTTCGCAACCAGCCGCTCCAAGAGCGCGGCGTCGCGCTGGAACTCTGGCTGTGAGAGAATGTACTCCTCACCCTCGATGATCACTTGTCCCTGGGTGAGAGCGCGTGCCACGTCCTGCACGCGCGCGCACACGACCTTCGCAAGTCTGTCGGTCGGCGGATCGCCAGTCGAAAACGGTTTGCACCGCGTCAGGTGGCCAAGCGTCTTCGCCTCGACGTGCGCCGCCAACGCCTCGTTGATCCGCCCGACCTGCTCGATCGTCGTCCCCTGCGGCAGTTCCACCACGCGGTTCTCGACAAGGCCGTTGTGCAGGATCACGACCAGCAGCGCGCGGGTCGGCCCCAGCACGGTCAGCACCGCGTTCCGCACCGGCACGTTCCCCTCGCGCAGCGTCGCCGCTGCGCTCAACAGGTGCGTCAGGCGGCTCAGCGCCTTCGTCGTGTGCTTGAGCAGTTCGCGCAGCGTGTCCTCTTCGTCGGTCGCCTCGTTGACCTGTCGTTTCTTCTCCTTCTCCAGCGGCGTCCCCACCAGCAGCCGGTCGACAAAGTACCGGTAGCCCTGGTCGCTCGGCACCCTCCCCGAACTGGTGTGCGGCTGCTCTAAGAAGCCCTGCTCGGCCATTTCGGCGAGTTCGTTGCGGATCGTCGCACTGCGCACCCCCAGGTCGTACTTCTGCGCCAGCAGTTCGCTGGGCACGGGCTCGGCCGCCGCGACGTACTCGACGATCACGGCCCGCAGGATGTTCTCTTTGCGTTGCGACAGCGGCTCCATCGGCCCTGGCTATTGTACGTCGCCACGCCCCCTTCGGTCTCCTGGGCGTAGAATAGACGCGATGCGGCGTGGGCCTTGTGACCGGATATTTGGCGTAGAGACCGAGTTTGGGACCCTCGTCGCCGAGTCCGCAGGCACCCCCGAGCGCGTGGTCGAAATGATCAAGGACCACGTCTTCTACGAGCAGCGCCTTGGCCTCATCGACCTCCACTCACGCGACGACGTCTTCGAGCCCGCCGAGAGCGGCGGTTTCCTCATCAACGGCGGGCGTCTCTACATCGACGCGGTCGGCTCGCACCTGGAGTACGCGACCGCGGAGTGCCGCTCCCTCAAAGACATCGTCGCCCAGGACAGGGCGGGGCACCGGATCGTCGTCCGCGCGATCGAAGAACTCGGCCTGACCGACGAGGTCGACGTCTACAACAACTCCGTCGACCACTTCGGCGGCCACACCTTCGGCTGCCACGAGAACTACCTCGTCAAGATGACCGAGGACTTCTTCTCCATCCAGGCGCCGCAACTCTATCCCTTCCTCGTCACTCGCCAGATATTCGCAGGAGTCGGACGCGTCGGCGGCCACCTCCTCGCGGGCGGCGGCTCGCCCGACTACTACGACATGGTCGAGAACCCCGTCGACTACATCTGGGTCTCGCACGTCTATCACGTCTACGAGGACGACACCGTCCCCTTCCAACTCTCCCAGCGCGCCGACCACATCATCAAGACCGTCGCCTCGCGCGTGCGCTTCAACCGCGCGCTCATCAACCCCAAGTGGGAGCACTTCTACGCGCACGAGGGCATGCACCGACTGCACGTCCTCTTCGGCGAGTCGAACCAGAACCAGTACGCCTACGCGCTCAAGGTCGGCACGACGTCGTTGGTCCTCGCGCTGATCGAAGACGGCCTGATCCCTCCCGAACTGCGCTGCGCCGAACCGATCATCGCGCTGCGCGAGGTCTCGCGCGACCAGTCCTACAAGTGGCCGGTGACGATGCTCGACGGCCGCAAGATGGGCGCGATCGAGGTGCAGCGCGTCTACCTCGGCCTTGCGCAGCGCTACTTCGGCTCCTCGCCCGACGTCGACTGGGTGCTCAAGGAGTGGGAGTCCGTCCTCGATGGATTGGAGAAGGACCCCCTCGCGATGGGAGACCGGATCGACTGGGTCGCAAAGAAGAAGATCGTCGAAGAGTACATCCGCGAGGTGAGCACCCAAGATCCCCCTCTCCCTTCCGCGGCAAAGGGGCCGGCGGTGGGCGGCAGTTCAGAAGAGGAGGCGTGGCACGACGACGCCCTCCACTCCGTCGACCTTGAGTACCACAACATCGATCCCGCAAAGTCCCTGTTCGGTGGTTATGCCGAGACGTCCGGCGTTCGCTCGATAGTGGAGGACGCCGACATCGTCCTCGCGCAGACCGATCCGCCGCCCGACACCCGCGCAAAGGGACGCTCAGAACTCGTGCGCAAGATCATCGACCGCCGCGGCCCACGCTTCTATGTGTTCGACTGGTCCGGCGTCGCCGTCGACCGCCACAACTACGTCGAAATGCCCGACCCGTTTGAGACGTACTCCCGGTAGACTTCCTTTTCTTTGGTGCGTACTTACAGGTAGGCTAGCATGCGAATGCCAACGAAGGAAGCAGGTTTTATTGAGGGACCACTCGAAGACGAGGACGTCGATCCCGATGCTGAGCCGATTGTCGAACGAAGACTAGTAACTCAGCCGTTCGACATTGCCATAAGTGCTCTCTTCGAACAGATTGAAGAGGGAACACTACACT
>DATLWQ010000224.1:0-9833 GCA_035576225.1 Fimbriimonadaceae bacterium
CAGCAAGTCCGTCATTGTTCCGATCGGCGACATGCCGCCTCTCAGTTCGCAGAAGGTCGCATTCAGTTTTCTGTCGCCGAAGTTCAACGAGCCGGGTACGAAGAAGCTCTTCCTGCGCCTGAACCAGCAAAACGAGCGGACACCGATGGACGTGTCCCAGGAGTTCGATATTTCTGTCAAGAACCTGTGGGACCTGCACAAGCGGACGTTCATCAGCAGGGTTGACAACAGCGTGCAGTACTACGCCGTCCGCCCTCCCTTCAAGAACGACGTTTCGAGCGCGGACGCATTGATCCTGAGCGTCCATGGCGCGGGCGTCGAGGCGACGGGGCAGGCAGCCGCTTACGGCGCGAAGTCGTGGGCCTGGATCGTCGCGGCGACCAACCGCAGGCCGTTCGGCTTCGACTGGGAGGACTGGGGGACGATCGACGCTATGGAGGTGCTCGCCGACGCGAAGGCGCGCTACAAGCCGCGAGAAGACAGGATCTATCTGACCGGCCACTCGATGGGCGGACACGGCGCATGGTATCTGGGCGCGACCTTCCCGGACCAGTGGGGCGCGGTCGCACCGTGCGCCGGCTGGATCAACTTCTGGCAATACGGCGGCGGAGTGAAGTACGACAATCCCGACCCGATCGAGTCGCTGCTGCTACGAGTCGCGAACCCGAGCGATCCGCTCAAGATCATTCACAACTATGCGGACTTCGGCGTGTACACCGTCAACGGGCAGTCCGACGACACGGTCCCGATCGAGCAGGCGCGCACGATGCGCAAACTGCTCTCCGAGTTCCACCACGACGTGGACTTCTTCGAACAGCCTGGAGCGGGCCACTGGTACGACGTCGATCCGGCGCCCGGGGCGGACAGCGTCGACTACGCGCCGATGATGGAGTTCCTCGACCGACACCGTCGACGGCTACCCAAGGAGGCGAGGCGCGTCGAGTTCTGGACGACGTGTCCGCAGGTCTCGGCGAAGAGCCACTGGGTAACGGTGCTGCAACAAGAACAACAGTTTGCACCTTCATCGGTCGTCGCGATCAACCCGACGGGGACGCAGACGTTCGAGGTGACGACCACGAACATTGCGGCCTTGAAGATCGACGTCGCTGACTCTCCGGTGCCAGACGCGGCCGCGAACGTCACGATCAAGTTAGACGGCACAGAGATCGACGCTGCCCAGAGTCCTGACGGCAGTCTCACTTTCATGAAGAGCGCGACGGGGTGGGTGCTTTCGAACGCGCTCGATGCCCGCGAGAAGAACCCGGAACGCGGCGGGCCGTTCAAGCACGCGTTCGACAACGGGTTCGTTCTGGTCTACGGCACAACCGGCACGCCGGAGGAGAACGCTTGGTCTTACGCAAAGGCGCGCTATGACGCGGAATCGTGGTGGTACCGCGGCAACGGCCGCGCACAGATTGTCCCCGACACGTCCGTGCAGCAGGGCCCTTCGTTGAACAGCAAGAACTACATCCTCTACGGCAGCGAGGACACAAACTCTGCGATCAAGTTCTTCTGCGAGAAGTCGCCGGTCCACGTGACGCGCGAGTCGATCAAGGTCGGCGACCGCGAGATCAAGGGCGCTGACCTTTCGATCATGATGGTGTATCCGGGGCCAGACTCGCTTTTCGACAAGTCGAAGAAGCGCAACCAGTTCGCGATCGTGGGCGGAACCGGGATCGTTGGAATGCGCGACACGAACACGATGCCGTACTTCGTCTCCGGGGTGCACTATCCGGACTTGATGGTGTATGACTCGCGCTTGCCGATGATCGGTTCCAAAGCCGTGCGCGTTGCAGGCCTCTTTGGCAACGACTGGTCAGTCGAGAACGGCGAGTTCGATTGGCGAGATTGAGTTTCAACCTGTCAGACTGGCCCAATGTTCAGTAGCGTTCGCACTTCGAAGCCCGGTCGCACGTCGATCCCCGTCGTCTTTTCGTCGAAGGGCGTGCCGAAGGGTTCGAGCAAGGCGCTCGTTTCGGCGTCAAAGCGCGCCGGGTTCAAATTCGGAGCCGGAGAGGTCTCCGAGAGTTTCGGGCCCGGTGGCCACGCTATCGTCGTCGGGATCGGCTCTGGCTCAGCCGAGGACTGGCGCACCGCCGCCTCAGCGCTCGCGAGACATACCGCCGCTTCGGGAACGCGCGACCTGGCGCTGCGAGGGGACACACTGGGTGCCGGCGAGGCATGCCTCGTGGGAGAAGCGTTCGGTCTGCTCGGTTGGGACGCTGTGCTCTATCGAGGAAAGGGCGGGTCGGCGCGAGGTGCGAAACCTGTCCGCCTGCAGTCCGCGGACCGAGACGTACTGGAAGGACTCAAGAAGGGGCTCGCGCTTGCGGAATGCACGAACCTCACGCGTTCCTTGGTGCAGACACCTCCGAACATCGCGACGCCCGAGATGATCGCCGAGACGGCGCAGGCGCTTGCCAAGGAGTCTGGCATGAAGTGCACGGTCTTCAAGGGCAAGCGTCTTGAAGAGGAACACCTGGCGGGGCTGATGAACGTCGGCAAGGCGTCCGTCAACGCGCCGTGCATGGTTCGACTGGAATACGCGCCACCAGGAACCGAGAAGGACGCACCGTTCGTGCTGCTAGGAAAGACGATCACCTATGACACAGGAGGGCTGTCGCTCAAAGACCGCACGAACATGCGAGGCATGAAGGTCGACAAGGCCGGCGGCTGCGCGGTCATCGGCGCAATGGCGGCGATCGCGAAGGTCCTCAAGCCGAACAAGCGGATCGTCGGGCTCATGGTGGCGGCCGAGAACAGCGTCAGCGACGTCTCGTATAGGCCCGACGACGTGCTGACGTTCCGTAACGGAGTGACGGTCGAAGTGACGAACACCGACGCCGAGGGCCGCCTGGTGCTGGCTGACGGGCTCTGTTGGGCGTGCGACGCCGAAAAGGCTCGGTGTATCGTTGATATCGCAACGTTGACAGGCGGTGTCGTCCGTGCGCTGGGAAACGTCTACGCCGGCGTCTTTTCGAACGACGACGATCTTTGCTGGTCGCTCGTAACGACCGCTTTGGCCACGGACGAGATGCTCTGGCGGCTGCCTTTGCACCCCCGGTATGACGCGATGATGAAGTCCCAAGTCGCCGATATCGTCAACTCGAACATGAGCGGCATGGCGCACCCTGTCCAGGGTGCGGTGTTCCTACAGAACTTCGTTAAGAAGTCAGTGCCGTGGGCGCACATCGACATGGCCGGCCACGGCACCGTGGACAAAGACTCAAACGCACTCGTGCCGGGCCCGACTGGGTTCGGTGTCCGGTTGCTCAGCGAGTTCGCCTCGAACTACTGAGCGCTAGGACTTCGGCTTCGCCGTCAATTTGAACTCGCCGTCCGGAGTGTCGATCGTCGCCTCCGTCCGAACGACCTTGCCAGACGCCGGGTCGAAGAACTTCTTCGCCGCAATCTCACCCCCTTGGTCGTTGCTGGGAACCAGTTGACACTTGGTCTTGATCACCGGATATTGCTTGCCCTCTAGTTCCTCCGTCCCGCTGAACGACCCGTTGCCCTGATAGACGGCCATCTTGTACTTCAAGTCGATCTGAAATCCGTCGCCAGCCGACAACTCTTGGTCGGGGAGATATTGGGTGAGAAGGAAGATATAGAAAACGGACTGGAGTCCATTGAGATCCAACTCGGTCGGAACGCCGTGCTGGTCGAGGTCGACGGACATGTTCCCCAAGTCCGACCCAGGGACCTCCTGTCCGCCTTGGCTGATAGAAGCCTTGTCGACGTGCAGTTCGTAGGTGGCAGGGCCACCTTCCTTCATCTCCTTAACCTTCATGGAGAACTCAAGTGCAATCTTGACTTCGCCTTCGTCCGAGTCGCCAGTAATATCGACGATGTAGTTGGTCGTTTCGTCCAACGCAGTCTTGTAGGAGAACTTGACGCCGTCGATCGCTGGTGCGGTCGTGGCGAATCCGAGCAGAGCCAGTGTTGCTAACATATCATCTCTTTGCGCGATGGGCGCTTGCTGGTACTACAGGCCAGCCAAGAGGGGAGTTGCAAGAGTGCGCGGCCCCGGCGTTCGCCGGGGCCTGCCTTGGAGGGGTTTCCGGTCAAAAATCTAGGATGTTCCGAGCGCGGCGCGCTCCGTGCGGAACTTCTCGAGCAACTGGCGCAGCTGCTTGTGGGCCCGATGGAGCCTGGACCGGATCGTCCCGACCGGGGCTTCGAAGATCGCCGCGATCTCGTTGTAGGGCACACCCTCGACGTCGGCAAGCCAGACGAGTTTCTGCTGGTCGCTCGTCAGTTGCGACAGCGAATGCTCCATCTCCTCCGAGACTGTGTTCCCTACGAACACTTCTTCGGGGTTCGGCTCCTCGCCCGAAGTGTCGAAGAGGACCGTGTCGTCCGCGCCGTCCGGCCGGAGCGGAGCGTCGTAACTCACGGTCTTGACACGGCGCTTGCGGCTGCGGTTCAGATCCAAGAAGAGACGCGTCACGATGCGGAAGATCCAGTTCTCGAAGGGCTTGTCCCCCTCGTAGGTGCGGTAACTCCGATAAGCGCGGTAGAACGCCTCCTGGGTCAGGTCCTCCGCGTCGGCCCGGTTGCCCGATAGGCGGTAGGCCAGGTTGAATACCTTCTTGTAACTTCGACGCATCTGTGCGTTGAAGTTCTTTTCGTCCTTCGGGCTCAATATCGGTTCGCGAACCAAGGTCTTCATGTTCAATCTGGACATTTCTGTCCTATTTCATTCAATTTCCTGGATCACCGAAAAGTTCCCAGGTGGATTCGGGCCTAGGGCTGCGTTTAAGAGCCCTTCGCCCTTTTGTTACTCTCTCACTTAATGAGACACATAAATCGGCCTGGAGGTTCGCCGATTTGAGCCTTACGCAGCCGATTGAATGTGCTTGGGAAGGTGGGAGGGAACGAGTTCGACGTCCTCCTTGGAGGCCAGGACGACCGCCCTCTCCATGGTGTTCTCCAGTTCACGGACGTTCCCTGGCCATGAATAGCCCTGGAGCAGATGCAGGGCGGCCTTGCCCACGTTCGTCAGCCTTCTGCCGTTCTCGGCCGAAAAGCGGCCCAGGAAGTATTGCGCGAGCGGTAGGACGTCGTCGATCCTGTCCCTCAGGGGTGGGAGGGCTATCTCGACGACCTGGAGCCTGTAGAGAAGGTCAAGTCTGAAGACACCGTCCTCAACGGCTTCGTGAAGGTCTCGATTCGTGGCTGTGACAAGCCGTACGTCGATCGGTGTGGACTTCGTGGAGCCCAGCCGCTCAATCTCGCGCTCCTGGAGCACACGCAAGAGCTTGACCTGCGTCGGGAGGGGCACATCGCCGATCTCGTCCAGGAACAGCGTTCCGCCTTCGGCTGTCTCGAACCTTCCCTGCTTGTCGGCGTCAGCGCCCGTGAAAGCGCCCTTGACATAGCCAAAGAGCTCGCTCTCCAGCAGGGTCTCTGGCAGTGCCGCACAACTGAGCGCGACATATGGCCCGTCGGCGCGCGAAGAGTTCTCGTGGATCATGCGCGCGACGACTTCCTTGCCCGTGCCGCTTTCTCCTGTGATCAGGACGGTTGCGCGCGAGTCAGCGACCTGACGGACTGTGTCGAAGACCTCCCTCATGACCTCGGACTCTGCGATCAAGGTGCGGGGCGGCTTGGAGAGCACGCCTGAGCGCCCCTTCGGTTCCCCCGTCGACTTGAGAGCGGCCCTTATGACCTTCTTGAGCGAATCGAGATCGAAAGGCTTGGTAACGAACTCGAAGGCACCGTCGCGGATCGCTTGAACGGCCTGAGGGATCGTTCCGAACGCGGTCATGATCACCACGGGCAGCCCAGGATGGGCCCCAGCGATCTTGCGCTGGAGTTCGTAGCCGTCCATGCCGGGCATCGTGACGTCCGTGAGCACGCAGTCAACGACCCCCTCTTTGATGATGTCCAAAGCGGCCTCGCCGCTCTCGGCGACGATCGCGTGGTAGCCTGCCTTGTCGAACGCCGCCTCGAGTATCCGCCGAATGTTGGCTTCATCGTCTACGATCAGCACCCGCTTCTTCTCGCTCATTGGCCGCTCCTTTCAAAGTCCACTGTAAAGAGGCTTCCCTTACCCTGTTCGGAAGCCACCTTGATCTGGGCCCTGTGCGCCTCCAGGATCCGACGGACGTTGCAAAGGCCGAGACCCGTCCCATCGGACTTTGTCGTGAAGAAGGGGGTGAAGAGTTTTGCTGTCTGTTCGTGCGTCATGCCTGAGCCATCGTCCTCGACTTCGAGCCTGTAGCCGGTCGCCCTGACATGGACGTGCCCTCCGCTCGTGCAGGCTTCGCGGGCGTTGCGGAGCAAGTTCTGGACGACCTGTCCGATTCGCCGCCGGTCTAGGTTGATTTTCGGTTCCCCGGAGCCCACCACTATAGTCAGTTCCACACCGTCTTTCTCAAAGTCCGTTCTCTGGAGTTCGCACTGCTTCCTGACGAGGTCGCCGAAGTCGGTCGGCTCGGGCTCGATCTCAAGCGGTCTAGCAAAGGCGAGCAGGTCGTCACAGAGTCCATTGAGTTTCACGACTTCGTCTTCGATGATCTCGAGGAAGCCGCCGTATTCGACGGGGTCCTGCCGCACCATCTGTGCCGCCGATCGGATGCCCGTAAGCGGGTTCCTGACCTCGTGGGCGATCGCCGCAGTCATCTGACCGATCTCTGCCAGGCGTTGCAGTCTTTCCGTCTCCCGAAGCGCCGCCTCGTGTTCTGTCAGATCCATCACCGCCACGACCGCGCCACCAAAGTGGAGCGGCGTGCACTGGACCAGCCAGCACTTCCCTGCCTCCCTGTCCTCGGCGCGCATGGCCTGGGGACGGTGCGCATGTTTGGCGCGGGAGTAGGCCTCGTGGATGGCAGTCGCGATCGCGTCGGAACCGACCCAGCCGCCGTCATAAATGCCGTAGCCGACACTGTTGCACTGTACGACCCTTCCCTTTCCGTCCAGAACGATGACTGCACTGCCGACGCTGTCAAACACCGCTTCAAGTGTCTCCGTGGTCCGCTGGAGTTCGGCCATGTGTCTGTGCATCTGTTCGACAAGGCGCGCGTTGGAGGCCGCCAGCGAGACCATCGAGCCGATCGCAACTGCGGTCGAAAGGTCGGACTCGACGAACGGATTCCGACCCTCCCTTCTGCTGAGGTTGAGGACGCCGATGATTCCGCCCTGTGGATCGTTCAGCGGGATCACCATCGACGACGCGACCGTCCCGTCTCCTTCTGCCTCGATGTCACTCAAGCCAGGCTCGGTCGCTAAGTCGCCGAGAATGCGCGGTCTTCCCCCCAAGGCCACGGTGCCTGCAACACCGCTACCGAAGACGATCGTCGCGTCGGATGGGACGGCCGAGTGCTGCCCGGCAGTCGCGCGGAGTTGGAACACCTCTGCGATGTCGCCGGACAGAAAAATGGATGCCCCACTCGCCTTGAAGAGGTCCGCGGCCCGCTCGGCCACACGCTGGAGGTACGCGTCGATCCCCTCTTCGGCCAATCCGGAGAGACTGAAGATGTCCCAGGAGTCGTCTGTGTTCCAGGCCGCCGCCGCACCCATCCTAGGGTGATTGTCGGTATTTTGAACCTACTTAGTCAGGTCTCCGCCACCGCCCAGGTTCGGCACCCACTTGGGGTCGGCGAAGTAGGTCAGTGAGGCGATCTGGGACATGAAATAGCCTAGGGCATCGCCGAACTCACTCGTCGTCAGAGTGTCTCCGGGGCCAACGACGACGGGCCCCACGGGCGCCAGGCAGCCCCACCTGGCGAGCTTGTCGATCCTCTTCTGCACGCCGGGATCCTGGTTGAACTTGGCGACAACCGCTGGATCCGTATGGAACGGCCTGGGTGTGTACTGGAACTTCGGGCGGTACGACTCGAACATCGAGTCCAGCCGCTTGACAAATTCGGCGCGGCTGATCGGCGTAGAGTCGGTGACCTTCTTGGCTTCGGCGGCAGGCAGCCCGATCACCTTGCGGATCGCGGAGTCGACCTTGCCGATCGCAGCCTCCGCCTCAGCTTTCGTGACCGGGGCAGCCTGGCCCGGCAGAAGCGCAACCACCAAGAAGGCGGCGCTAAACAGGAGTGACCGCCCCGCTGTCGTCGAGTTCGTCGATGTGCTCCAAGGCCCTGCCCGTTCCTACGGCGACGCAGTGCATAGCGTTTTCGGCGACGTACACGGGAATGTCGGTCACCTTCGCAAGCAGTTTGTTGAGCCCGCGCAAGAGCGCGCCGCCGCCGGTGAGATAGATGCCCCGCTCGATGATGTCGCTGGAGAGTTCGGGCGGCGTGCCTTCCAAGACTGAACAAATCTTCTCCGCGATCATTCGTACGGGCTCGGCGAGTGCCTCCCTGATCTCCTCGCTGCTGACTTCGACGGTGCGAGGCAGCCCAGCAACCATGTCGCGTCCACGGATCGGCATAGAAAGTTCGGGCTCGAGCGGGAACGCCGAACCGATCCGAAGTTTGACCTCCTCCGCCGTCGGATCGCCGATCATCAGATTGTACGAGTTGCGGATGTGCCGCACGATCGCCTCGTCGAGCTTGTTGCCGCCTACACGGACGCTCTGCGAGAGCACTATGCCACCGAGCGAGATCACTGCGATGTCTGTGGTACCGCCACCGATGTCCACGACCATGTTTCCGCCCGGCGAGTCGATCGGTAACCCGGCGCCGATCGCTGCGGCCATCGGCTCCTCGATCGTCATCGCTTTGCCGAATCCAGCCTGCTGCGCGGCTTTGATGACCGCGCGCCGTTCCACGTTTGTGACGCCGCTCGGCACGCAGATCAACACCGTCGGCGGCATGATCTGGGGCCCTTTGAGGACTTTCTTGCGGATCTCCGACAGCATCATGTGCGTGGTGGTGTAGTCCGCGATGACGCCGTCCTTGAGCGGCTTGACTGCCTGGATGTTGCCAGGAGTGCGGCCGAGCATCTCACGCGCTGCGTTGCCAAATGCCAGCACCCTCTTGTTCTGCACGTTGACTGCGACGACGGTCGGCTCCTCGAGCACGATGCCTTTGCCGCGCCTATACACGACCACGTTAGCCGTGCCCAGGTCGATGGCGATCTCAGAAACAAGTCTCAATGCTCTGATTTTATCCCGCCACCGTGGTCGCGCTCCCAGGCCTCGGCATCGAGGCGCTCGATCTCGCCTCCGAGCGCGGTGATTCGCTCTTCGAGGTTGTCGTACCCCCTGTCGATAAAGTGGACGTTGCGGATGAAACTTTCACCTTGGGCCGCCAGGGCCGCGATGCACAGCGCCGCGCCCGCCCTGAGGTCAGATGCCTGCACAACAGCGCCCTTCAGTTCCTCCACCCCGTCAATGTGCGTCGAGCGGCCCTCGACCCTGATCTTCGCGCCCAGTCGGTTGAGTTCGGGAACGTGGCCGATGCGGCTCTCGTAGATCGTCTCGTCGACGACGCTGGTTCCCTTGGCCAAAGTCAGTACTGCGGCCATCGGCTGTTGCATATCGGTCGGGAATCCGGGATAGGGCATCGTTTTGATTCGAATGCCTTTGAGACGTTTGTCGGCCTTCACGCGCACCCAGTCGTTGCCCTCGATGGACTCGGCGCCGGCTTCCCGCAGTTTGTTGACCATCGCGGTCTGGTGCTCGGGCAGGATCCCTCGTACTGTGACGTCGCCGTGCGTGATCGCTGCTGCCATCAGGTAGGTGCCCGCCTGCAGCCTGTCGGAAGGAATGCGGAACTCGCAGCCCGAGAGTTCTTCGACGCCTGTGATCGAAATGGTACTCGTCCCCGCGCCCTCAATGCGTGCACCCATCTGCTTGAGGAACTCGGCCAGGGTGACGACCTCGGGCTCCATTGCGGCGTTGTGGATGGTGGTCACTCCCTTGGCCAGGGTCGCGG
>DATLWQ010000225.1:0-5013 GCA_035576225.1 Fimbriimonadaceae bacterium
TTGTCGCCCGCATAGACGTTCGTATGGAGCCCGTGCCGCTCGCCGTAGCCGATGATCCTCTCAGCGGCGTCGCGGCCCAGCCGTATGTGAGAGACGACTTGGTGGTCTGAGCCCAGAATGTAGGCGCCGTTGCAACTCACGACCGGCCCAACGAGTCCCAGTTCGGCCGCGAAGGGAAGGATCGTGTTGACGGCGCGTCCGCTGGCCAGGCAGACCTCGATTCCGGCGGAAACGGCCTCGCCGATCGCTTCGACCGCCCCGGGGGAGACCCTCCGGCGGCTGTCCAGCAGCGTCCCGTCGAGATCAATGGCGATCAGCCTGGTGTCCTGCATGCCTGGAACCCTGCCTTTCACCTTCGATTTGAAGCAGGAGACCGTAAAGTTACCGGTATTCCACGCCGAACATCTGGGTATGGCACTCAATGCCGATGAATCTCAGGTGCATGGAGCAAGTGGCGGCGGGGAGAGGCAGGCCGTCGTCTTCCGCATGGCCTCGGAGTCGTACGGCATTGATATCTTCCGCGTCCACGAAATCATCAGGATGCGCGAAGTCACTCCTGTGCCGAGGTCCAAGACCCACATCCGCGGCCTCGTCAACCTGCGCGGAAACACGGTCCCGGTCGTCGACCTCGCCACCCGTCTCGGGCTAGAGCGCGCCGACGAGTCTCCCGACACGCGCATCATCGTGGTCGAGAGCGAGAGCGGCGACATCGGGCTGATCGTCGACGCGGTCACCGAGGTCGTGAACCTCGGCCCGGAAAAGATTGAACAGACTCCGGACTTCGTCGCCGAACGCGACACAGGCTTTATCAAAGGGATCGCACACCACGGGGGGAGGCTGATCACTCTGCTCGACTTGGACAGGACGCTCGCTGCCTAGCGCTCAAATATGAAAAGGATCGACTTGTAATGGGCCAAGAACTCGACATGTCTCAGTACCTTGAGTTGTTCATCCAGGAAGCGGATGAACAACTCAAGGTGTTAGAGGCCGAGTCGCTCAAACTCGAGTCAGACCCGAGTCCAGAACGGACCCAGACAATCTTTCGAGCGGCGCACACGCTCAAGGGCAACAGTCGGGCAATGGGCTTCTCGCGCTTCGCCGAACTGACGCACGAGATGGAGAGCTTGCTCGACCTGCTCCGAAACGGCAGCGTCAACGCCGATTCCGCCGTGACCGATGCTCTCTTAAAGGGTGTCGACGTCCTGCGCCAGATGATCGAATCGGTCTCTCAGGGCAGGAGCGACGCGGTCGAGTTCCAGGACGTCGTAGCCGAACTTCGGGCGCTCTGCGGCTCCACCGCAGTCCCGGCGAAGTCCCAAAGGGGCGAGCCCGGCGACGACTGGCGCTCACAGATCCCAGAAGACCAGATCGATCTGCTCGACGAGGTCGCGTCCAAGGGCCGCGTGTACCATGCGCAAATCCGTCTTTCAGAGGCTTGCGCGATGAAGTACGCCCGCGCGCTCATGGCGGTCAACGCCGTGCAGGAGCACGGCGAGGTACTGGTCACGGTCCCGAATCCTGAGGATCTGGAGGAAGAGCGGTTCGGCCGCGACTTCGAGATCGTCTTCCAGAGCAGGGCCCCGATCAAGAAGATCAAGAAGGGGCTCGACCAGATCAGCGAGGTCGAGAAAGTGCTGCTCGACAAGTGGAACGGGCAGAAGGTCAGAGAGTCCAACGAGAAGGCCAAGGCCGCAGTCGCGAAGATGGAGGCCGTGTCGGAGAGGAAGGCGGAGGCCGCTCCGACCGTCCGCGTCGACGTCGAGCGGCTCGATACTCTCATGAGCCTGGTCGGCGAACTCGTCATCGACCGCACGAGGATCGAGCGGCTCGGGCAGGGCCTCTCACGCAAGTACCGGGACAGCGGCGCCGAGGAACTCGAGGCGACGCTCGCACACGTGGCCAGGATCACGGGCGACCTTCAGGACCAGATCATGAAGGCGCGCATGTTGCCGATCGAGACCGTCTTTGACCGCCTTCCGCGCATCGTACGCGACCTCGCGCGCCGGCTCGGTAAGGAGGTCGACCTCCAACTACAAGGCGGTGAAACCGAGCTCGATAGGAGCGTCATCGAGGTCATCAGCGACCCGCTCCTTCACATCCTCAGGAACAGCATCGACCACGGTCTTGAGACGACCGAGCAGAGGATCGAGGCAGGTAAGCCCGAAAAGGGCACAGTGCGCGTGTCCGCCAGGCACAAGGACAACCACATCATCGTGGAGGTCACTGACGACGGCCGCGGTATCGACAGCGGTCACATCCTCGCCAAGGCGGTCGAAAAGGGCCTCGTCTCGGCCGAAGAAGCGAAGACGCTGACCGAAAGGGAAGCGCTCCAGTTCATCTTCGCCAGCGGGTTCAGTACCGCCGAGCAAGTCAGCGAGATTTCTGGCCGGGGAGTCGGCATGGACATCGTCCGGTCAAACGTCCAGCAGGTGGGCGGATTCATCGACATCGATTCGAAGGTGGGTGAGGGCACGCGCTTTACGCTCGGACTTCCTCTGACCTTGGCCATCATTCGTGGCCTTGTCATCAAGGTCGCGGGCGGCTCGTACGTCCTTCCATTGGGATCGATCATCGAGACACTGCGGATCGACCGAAACGAGATCGAGTCGGTCCACAGCATGAGCGTGATTCAGATTCGCGGTGAGACGACACCGCTCATCGACCTGCGCAGCGCGTTTTGGCCGGGACCAGGGGGCGAGCCTGAGGGCAAGACAGCCAACGTGGTCGTGGTCGGCTATGCGAACCAGCGCGTGGGCCTCATCGTGGACAAGTTGGTAGGGGAACAAGAAGTCGTTATCAAGTCGCTCAGCAGGTACTGCGGAGAGGCTCAGGGAGTTAGCGGCGCGACGGTCCTCGGAGACGGCAATGTTGCTTTGATCGTCGACGTGAACGGGCTAGTCGCCGCCGCATAAGGAACAACAGGTACAGACAATGGCAATTGAAGACACTAGCAGGCTGATGCAGGCCTACATCGAAAAAGCGATGGTCGACCTACCGGCGCTGCCGACGGCCCTCATGCAGGTGGTCAAGGCGACGGAGAAGGAGACCGTCAGCACTTCCGAGATCGAGGAACTCATCAGCGCAGAGCCGGCCATCGCGACGAAACTCCTCAAGGTCGTGAACTCGGCCTACTTCGGTATGCCGCGGGAGGTCTCTTCTATCAACCAGGCGATCGCGATCCTCGGCATGCAGCAGGTCAGGAACCTTGCGCTGAGCATCGGCGTCCTGAACGCGCTGCACTCCACCAACGCGCACATCGAAGGGCACCAGCGGAGGTTCTGGGAGCGGAGTTTCGGCGCCGCGGCATGTGCGACGATGATCGCCAAGCAGCACGGGATCGGCAACAAGGACAGGGAGCTCGTGTTCATCGGTGGCCTGCTGCACGACATCGGTTCGCTCTTCCTCCTCACGCAGTTCACCACTCCGTACCTGAACATCCTCAGGCTGTCGGAGGAGCGCGAGGTCCCCGCCTCGGACCTGGAGCAGTCCGCCCTCCATGTCGACCACGCCCGCTTGGGCGGGATGCTGGGCGACAAATGGAACTTCCCACCGGCCGTCACGGAACTCATTGCCGCCCACCACGAGCCGGACTCGGTCTCAGGCAACGAGAACCTGAACTGCGTCCACTGCGCGGAGCGCGTCGTCTGCGACATCATCGGTGACCACGGTGCGGGCTACGTCCCGGATCTAGGGCCCGAGTTCGAGTCCTGGATGGACTTGGACGAGGACGGCCGGTCAGAGCTTCACAGCGAAGTCGGCATTCAGATCAGACACGCGGCAGAATTGCTGGGCCTGCTGTCCGGGATCTAAGCAGGTAGGGCTACGGTCACCAATGGGCAGAATCAGCCGATAACCAAAATGGAAGGATAGAAGATGAGCATCTCAGGGAACCTCGCGGGCATCTCCTTCACGGGCCTTGCAACCGGCATCGACTCGCAGAAGATCATCGATCAGTTGATGCAGATCGAGGCGCAGCCCCTGCAACGGATGCAGCAGGACCAGGCCATACTGGCCAACAAGCAGAGCCTCTTCGCTCAGTTCAAGTCGCTCCTGACAGCCTTCTCTTCCTCAGTCAGCACGCTCAACACGGCTGCTTCGTTCAACCCGATCACGGCCTCGAGTTCGAACACGGACGTTGCGACAGTGACGGCAGGCAGCACGGCGACCGCGGGCATCTACGACCTGACGGTCTCCCAGTTGGCCGCCAGCCACAAGGTCTCGAGCAGCGCGCAGAGCAGCGCGACGGCGGAACTCGGTCTTAGCGGAACCTTCGTCGTCAACGGCAAGGCCGTCAACGTCGAGTCCACCGACACTCTGACGAGCATCGCCGGCAAGATCAACTCCACAGGAGCCGGTGTGACGGCAAGCGTCATCAACGGCGGTAGCGGGAACGCCTACCTGACGGTCACGTCCAAGGCCTCCGGAGCGTCCAACGCCGTGCAGATGGCCGACCTCAGCGGAACGACGCTGTCATCCCTGGGGTTCCTGACGGGCGCCGCCTCCTTCCGCGACCAGACGGGCACCGACACGGTCCGCTCGTACGGCTTTGCCGACGCGTCATCGACGCTTTCGTCGTTCATCGGCACGTCCGCGTCGGGCTCCTTCGACATCGGGACCGGCACCATCAACATCGACTTCTCGATCGACTCCCTGCAGACGATCGCAGACAAGATCAACGCCGAACCGCTCGCCAATGCGACCGCCTCCGTCGTCACGGAGACGGTCAACGGCAAGACGACAAGCAAGTTGCAAATCGTCGGGAGCGGAGGCGCCCTGCCGACCATCACCGACACCAACGGCCTGCTGGAGGACATCGGCGTTTACGGACGCTCTTACGGCAACGAACTCGTAGCCGCCAAGGACGCGCAGTACACCGTCGACGGGTTCAGTCTTACGAGCAGCAGCAACACCGTTACCGACGTCGTTCCTGGCGCGACGATCACGCTTCTCAAGGCGAACGCCACGACCCCGGAGACCGCGACCCTCACGCTTTCAAAGGACACGGACGCGATC
>DATLWQ010000226.1:0-7164 GCA_035576225.1 Fimbriimonadaceae bacterium
CCGGCCGAGAAAAGGCACGACGACGCCCTCGACGAACTGATGGCCGAAATTGCCGCCGAGGGCCCGACGGGAGACGTCGAATCGAGCGATCGCATCGACCAGATCAAGAAAAAACTCGATAGGGCCACAGAAGACTTGGCCAAAGCCACTGCCAAGTTCGACGAAGCGTCCCGGCGGATCAAACACGACCCAAGCGAAGACCTGCAACTCATCGAGAAAGAAAAGAAGCACACGTTTCGAGTCTTCACCACGCGCATCGACACGATCTTCGGCGTCACGTTCTGCGTCCTCGCGCCGGAACACCCGCTCGTCAAAGAGATCATTGGAATCACCGATGCGAAGAGCGGACTCGCCATGCGCGACTACATCGACAAAGCAAAGAAGATGTCCGAAGTCGACCGCGCCGCGACAGGCCGCGAGAAGACGGGCGTCTTCACGGGCGTCAACGCGATCAACCCAGCGAACGGCCAGCGCGTCCCCGTCTGGATCGCCGACTACGTGATGATGGGTTACGGCACCGGCGCCATCATGGCAGTCCCCGCGCACGACGAGCGCGACTACGAGTTTGCAAAGAAGTTCGGGCTCGACATTGTCCCGGTGATCAAACCTGCCGGCGCAACGGACATCCCCGATCTCCCCTACTCCGCAAAGGACGGCATCCTCATCAACAGCGGACACTACGACGGCATGTCCGTCAAGGACTCACAGGAGGCGCTCACGAAAAAACTGACCGCCCTCGACATCGGCGAGAAGAAGACGAACTACAAACTCCGCGACTGGCTCATCAGTCGCCAGCGCTATTGGGGCTGCCCCATCCCGATCATCCACGACAAGGACGGCGAGATGCACGTCGTCAAGGACGCCGACCTCCCGGTGGAACTCCCGAAGGTCGACCACTACGAGCCGGCCGACGACGGCTCTTCCCCGCTCGCGCACATCCCCGACTTTGTCAACGTCACAGACCCCGACGGCCGCCTCGGCCACAGAGAGACCGACACGATGGGCGGCTTCGCCTGCTCGGCCTGGTACTTCCTGCGCTTCTGCGACCCGCACAACGACAGCGAGGCCTGGAGCAAGAAGGAGGTCGACTATTGGATGCCCGTCGACACCTACGTCGGCGGCGCAGAACACGCGGTCATGCACCTCCTCTACGCGCGCTTTTGGACCAAGGTGCTCTACGACGAGGGCCTCGTAACTGTGAAAGAGCCGTTCGCGCGGCTCAAGAACCAGGGCCAGGTGCTCGGCCACACACCCTATAGAAAGCCGAAGGCGAACGAGACGCTAAGCGTCGGCGAAGAGGGAATCCTCGTCTCCTTCGACGAGGCCAAGAACGTTCCAAAAGAAGACCTCACCTGGCGCTGGGTGCGCATGAGCAAGTCCAAGGGCAACGTCGTCACACCGGACGAGGCGGTCGCCGAGTACGGCGCCGACGCACTGCGTCTTTGGGAACTCTTCGTCGCGCCGTTCGAGGCAGACGTCGAATGGACGAACGACGGCATGAGCGGCACGTCGAGGTTCCTCTCAAGGATCTTCAAACTAGCAAGCGAAGTCCAGCCGCACTTCGACCCGAAATGGAAAGATAAGATTGCCTCCGAGCCCGCTACTGATGCGAGTCGAGACCTCCGGCGCTCGACGCACAAACTGATCCAAAAGGCGACCAAGGACGTCGAGGCGTTTGCCTTCAACACCTACGTCGCTGCGATGATGGAGCACCTCAATACCGTCAACGACGTCCTCAAGAGGCTTCCTCCTGAAGCGCTCGCCGTCAGCGAAATGCTCGAGTACACGATCCTCGTCCTCGCTCCGTCGGCACCCCACAGCGCCGATGAGATCTGGCAGGGGCTCGGCAAAGAGGGATTCACGTACGAACAGCCCTGGCCGAAGGCAGACCCGGACCTCGCGAAGGACGACACCGTGACGATCGCCGTCCAAGTCAACGGCAAACTGCGCGACACGATCGAAATGCCCGCCGACGCGACCAAGGAGCAGATCGAGGCCGCGGCAAAGGAGTCCGACAAGGTCAAGAGCCACACAGAGGGCAAAACCGTCAGAAAAGTCATCGTCGTCCCCGGAAAGTTGGTGAACATCGTTGCAAACTAAAGGCATGAAACTGTGGCTGCCTGTCGGGCTCTTCGTCGCAGTCGCGGCGTGGATGGTCTTTGCCGCCCACTCGCCGTCAGACAAACAAGGGCTCTACACGATCCAGAACGACGTCCAGTTCAACGAAGTATTAGGCAAAGTGCGCGACCTCATCCAGCAGCCGATCGTGAACTTCGACAGCGGCGTCAAACTCACCGACCAGCAGGTCAAGGACCTCAAAGAAGGCGAGACACTGATCAAACAGATGGTCGCCTACGCGCCAGCGAACTTCGGCCCGTACGTCATGCTGGCAAAGACCCAACGTGCGCTGGGCGAGATGGATCAGGCGCTTCGCAACTACCAGCAGGCGCTCGACATGGCGCCGAAGGACTCGAACGAGCCTTCAGTGGTCATTACGATCGCCGAGGTCAAGTTCGACCTGGGTTCCTACTACTACGAGCGCAGCGAATACGACAAGGCCGACAAACTCGTCGACGAAGCCATCGGGGCCGTGCCCGACAACGCGAAGTATCTCTCTACGTCGGCAGCCATCAAGTCACAGATCGGAAAGCCCAACGAGGCGCGGACCCTCGTCGACAGGGCCCTCAAACTCAACCCCAACGACGCGACTGCAAAGAGCCTCGACGTCGAACTCAAACGCATTGGCCACTAGCCGAGCGGCTTGCCCTTGATCTGCGCCCAAGTCCGCGGATATTCCCGCGGGGTTCTTCGCGACTTCTCATAGATCGGAAAGAGCCGAACGGCGCCCACGCCCGGCAGTTCTCGTTCCTCCAAGGACGTGAGTCGCAGACCCAACACCGATGCGTCGAACCCCTCTACCGCCTCCCTGTCGTTCGGGGTTCTGAAAGGAACCACGCGGCCGCCGACCCGGCACCACGGCGCACTGATTTCCATCTGCACACCCAAAGGTGCGACGGCCCGACCCGTCACCGCGTCGAAACCCTCTCGATCAGCGCACTCCTCGGCGCGCCCTTGCACGACCTCCAAGTTCGACAAGGGCACGAGCGTCAAAGCGCGTAACATCTTCCCGGAACTGTCCAGCGCAGTCACGCGCAAGTCAGGTCTGTAGCACGCTAAGGGCCAGGCAGGGAACCCCGGCCCAGTCCCGACGTCGAGCACTCGCGCACCATTGGGCAGAAACTCGGCCACCAACAGCGAGTCCACGACGTGCCGCACCACGGCGTCAGCCTTCTTCACGCGTGTGAGGTTCATCGTCTCGTTCAGCCTGTAGAGGCCTTCGAGAAAGCGAACCGTCTGCTCTTCCCTCTCCTCGTCCAGCACGAGCCCCGCGCTACTGCAGAACGAAGCGAGCGCAGAGAGGTCCATTGCGGTTTCGCGAGGATACCTTTGGATAGAATCACCGCATGGAGCGGCAGGAGCGCATGCGAAAGAACGGTTTCACGATCGCGATCGCAGGCCTCGCGGTCGCTGCGTTGAGCCTGATCCCACCCCTGACGCCCAAACAAGGGTTCCCCTGGCTCTTGATCCTCGGCTCGTTCGTCTATCTCCCCGGCGCGTTCATGGTCCTCGTCAGTTCCAAGGGCCCCGACGCGAAACTCATCATGGGCAAGTTGAGGTTCATACGCCTCGGGTTCATTGCGATATTCGCGCTCGTCGTCTGGCAGATGTTCTCGCGCTAGACGCTGACGAGTCCCAGCAGGCGTTCCAGCATGTCCCGGTCGTAGGCGTCCATCTCCTTAGACTTCTTCGACTCCATCATCGCCTCCTCTTCCCGCCCCTCAGCACGCAGGAACGCCTCCAACAACGCATAGTTGACTCGGTCTTGAGGGTTGAGGTCGCTCGCCAGCCGGATCGAGCGGATCGCTTCTGGCCGCTTCTCCTCGCCCCACAGCGCAAGCCCAGTCAGTTGGAACAGCCGGTCGTCTCCGGGCGAGAGTTCCGCAGCAGCGCCAAAAGAGATGACGGCCTCCTCGTAACGCCGCATCTCCAGCAACAGGTCCCCCATCCAATAGTGGTAGAAGGCGTCGTCCGCCGCGCACGAGATCGCGAACGCGATCGGCTCCAGCGCCATCTTTGGGTGCCCCATCTTTCGCAACTGTTCCGCCAGCCGGAAGTGGTTGTAAGCGTTTCCGGGCTCGACCTCTGTCGCACGTCTCAGTTGTTGCACGGCCTCGCTCGCCTTACCGTACGACTGCAGCAGGACTCCAATCCCGCGCAGGATCTCGCCGTTCTCGCGGATCCTGTTCGCGCGTTTGAACATCTGGTACGCCAGCGGCGCGTCACCGGCCGATTCGTACGCCGCGCCCAACTGTATCAGCGCCTGGTGACGGTCGCCCGCGCACTGCTCCAGCGCTCGCCGGAACTGGAGCACTGCACCCTGGTAGTCGCCGTCGGCCATGCACCTGCATCCGTACTCTTGGCTCTCTTCGCTCGTCTTCCCTTCCTTGTCGCGAAACTCGGACACGATCTCGCCCCGCCCCGCTCCCGGCAGGTCGAACAACTCTCGGATGAGTTGCGGATCGTTGTCCATCTCCCTATTCTACGATGCTTAGTCGACCCCAACGGGCTTGATAGTCACCGTGACGGGATAACTTCCTCCCGAAAGAGGGATCGTCTCAAGATAGAACGACTTCTTTTCGCCTGGTGCCAGCGTCACCCGCAACAGCCGGTAAGTCGCCTTAGGTTGTAGCAATGGGGTCCTTTCAACCAGTCCGTTGATCCGGAAGAATGCACCGCCGTACCCTGCGCTTGCCTCGAACACGTACTCCACGTCGACTGGCTCGGACGTCGGGTTCGAGATCGTCGTCTCGATCTGGTAGACAACGCCGAAGTTGCCGTCGAGCCCTCCGTCGTCGTCGAGCCTTTTCACCGGCACTTGCCCGATCCGGATGTAGCCAAACCTCTTGCCGACCACGTAGTCGACGGAGAGTTTCTTGGTCGCAGGACTATAGACGTGCTGCGCCGTGCCGACCAGGTTGATCGGCTCCTCGGAAAAGTCGATGGCCGGAGAACTCTGCGCGTAGTTCCCCTCGATCCCGCGCGGGTCCGTGTCCTCCTTCGCGTCTCCGATGAAGAGCACAGACGGGCCATCAAGGCTGTGCAGAGCCATCAGGCCGCTCGCCGTCTTCTTCGGGTCGAGCGATTCGAGAACGACAGGGACCACGCTGTGCGGCTGCAGTTCCACCACGAACGCCGACTGCCTCTCCCAGCGCGGGAAGAACTCCTGTCCAGCCATGTACCCCGTATAGGTCGGGTTCTCGTGAGGCGGTGCGTCGCCGAGCGTCACAGCCACCCTCGCCGTCTCGTCCGACAAGTTGATCAGCATGTACCGGATCAGCATCGGGCCGTTCGTCGCGTTCACGTGGTGATAGAGCACGCGTGCCGCCTTCCCAGCGGCGAGCCGCCCCCAGTACAGCCGTTCCGGCTTCGTGATCCTCTCGGGGTCGTTGCTGTACCAGAGTTCTTCGCTGTCGACGTCGAGCATCCCGCTGTTCTTCAGGTCGACGTCCAGGTCCTTGTCGACCGGATACTTGCCCGGCGCGCGCACGACTGCGTGGACGCGGGCCGTCCCTCGCTGCGCAGGCACGAGTTGGGGGGCGGACACGGCGGTCACGCTGACCGTCGCATCGGGAGTCGTCTTGAGCGCCTGCAGCACCGCGCGCGTCGCCGCGTCGGCGACCGTCTCCTTGTCCGCCGGGCGGCCGGTCACGTACGCAGTCGGAACGGGGCCGATCTCGGCCGCTGGCATCATCACGTTCACAGAGATCGTTTCCCTCAGTTCGCCGAGGTTGACCGTCATCTTGCACTCGCCGACGTATTCGGCGGTCAACGTGATCATCTGGTCGTCTTTCGTCGCCTTGGCGGGGCCGCGGTCGTCGAACGTCACGTACGCCTTGCTTGCCTTCGGACCCAAGACTTGGATCTGGGCGGTCCCTCCGACGGGCATCCAAACTTTTTTTTGCGACAGCACGAACGGAACCGCTGAGAGCGCCCCGTTCAGTTTCTCGACGACCTGCTCTGCAAAGTCGTCGATGCTCGCCTTGTGCGCCTTCGCCTCGGTCGCGTCGATCGAGAGCACCTTTCGCTCACCGATCTTGACGAGCGCATAGGCGGGTTCCCGCGAGAGCGTGACTTGGAAGAGGTCGGAATCGCTGATCGCTTCTGCCGCAATCTCCGCCCTTCGCTCGGGCGTGAACGTACCAGACCCGGTCTTGATCGTCAAGACAGCGACGTCGTTGACGAGCAACGTCGCTCCGTTGGCGCGCGCCGGCACGCCGGCCCAGGCAAACCCAGCCAGCGCAGCGAAAACGAGCATCACCGCGTAGCGCACTACTGGAATAGACGGTACCCCGCAGGCGTCGGTTTCTCCTACCTGTATCTCTACCAGTACAGAGCCGGGCCCTGAACCTCCGTACCGCGAATCCCCGGCCCGCGAGCCGCGATGTAGCCGCAGGCTTCAGCCTGCGCCAAATATGGCGCGAACGGGGAGGGTGCCGCTCCTGTGCCACCGTGCGGTGAAGAGGACTGACACCCTGCCACAGACTCCGAGCCAGAAGGGCGAGCGTCCCCGCGAGCCGCGATGTAGCCGCAGGCTTCAGCCTGCGCGCTTTCGACTCCCGACCCTAGACGCAACGACGCACGGTGCCACCTAGTCGGAGCGCCGGCTTACAAGCCAGCATCCAGGATCGCCGGCAATCGGGCCGTCAAGCGCACGGCACCAAAGTTCGGCCCCATCCCCGTTTCTCGTTACTCGTCACTCGCCAGCCGAAGAACCATAATCCTCCCATGGATCCCAAGACCGTCTCCGAGACCTTCCGGCAGATCATCGCGGGCGACGACATCCCGGCGCCCGAAGGCATGCTCCGCACCATCAGCGCCAAGTACGTTACGAAGCGCCTCCCCGGCTTCCCGTACACGATCCTCGAGAACCTCTGGCACGCCGTCTTCTGGCAGAACATCTGGCTCAACAAGATCGAAGGCAAGAAGGTGCGCAGTTTCATGGAGGATTGGCAGTCGCCCGACCCGTCCGAGTTCCCCGCGCTCCGAAAGGAGTTCGTCGCCAACCTTGAGAAGGCGCGAAAGATCGCGGGAGCCCGAGCCTTC
>DATLWQ010000227.1:0-3340 GCA_035576225.1 Fimbriimonadaceae bacterium
AGGAGTACGCAGACCTGCACGGCTTCCCCGACCCAGAACTTCGCGAAGAACTGACCAAGCGGCTCAAGACCGATGGCCTCCCAGAACTAGTCAATGAACTGAAGAAGAGAGCCCCCGAGACAGCAGAGGCCACCGACCTGCACAACCCGGTACGCGTCACACGCGCGCTAGAAAAAGTCTTACAAGACTCTGAACCGATCAAGTTCTCGCTTCCCCCCTACAAGAAGGCGAAGTTCATCCTGGAACCACCGCCGCAAGCGCTCGATGAGGCGATCACAGCAAGGATCGACGCGATGTTCCAGGCAGGTTGGATGGCCGAAGTCGAGGGACTATTGCGGCAAGGAGTGCCCCCAGACGCATCTGGACTCAGGGCAATCGGGTATGACAGCGTAATCGGCGTAGTCGAAGGCAGGCTGAGTTTGGAAGACGCCAGGCTCAAGATCGCCACCGAGACGCGGAAGTACGCGAAGCGGCAGCGAACTTGGCTTAGGTCCGAACCGAACGCAGTCAGGATTCAGATGGCGGACGTGTCTGACAAAAGCCTGCGGGAGGCCGCAACGTCGATCGTTGATTTTGCAAATAGCATGGAGCATCAAAATGGGTAAGGCCCTCAATCTTCAAGATATGTTTTTGAACCAGGTCCGGAAGGAAGGCGTCAGTGTGACGATCTATCTGATGGGTGGGATTCAGCTTCGCGGCCAGGTTCGTGGTTTTGACGCGTTCACCGTTCTACTGGACTCTCCGGGCAAACCGACGCAGTTGGTGTACAAGCACGCGATCACCAGCGTCGTGCCGACGAAGGACGTCGGCGACAAGGACAGAGGTGGCGACGAGCACTCTGAAGAAGGCTAGGACGGTCAGTTTCCGCAAGATGCACGGGATCGGCAACGATTTCGTGGTGTTCGACGGGGTCGGTGCGTCTCTGCCCGAGGGGGACCTGGCCTCGCTCTCCCGTTCCATGTGCGACCGGCGGTTCGGCGTCGGCGCCGACGGCCTGCTCACGATCGAGCGCGAGGGCGCCGACAAGTTCCGGATGCGCATGTGGAACCCCGACGGCAGCGAGAGCGAGATGTGCGGCAACGGCATCCGTTGCGTCGCGCGGTACCTGCTGGACGAGGGGATTGTCGGCGGATTAGGTGACACCCCCTCCCTAACCCTCCCCCAGGGGGGAGGGAATTTGAGGATTCCTGTCGAGACTGGTGCGGGGTTGTTGGTTGTGGAAGAGGCCGAGGGCGGGCAGATCCGTGTTGACATGGGTGTGGCCCACCTGACGCGCGGGGAGATCGGGATGGTCGGGCCGTCGGACGAGAGATTTGTTGCAGAACAAGTGGAAGGGTTTTCTGGGACGGCGGTCTCGATGGGCAACCCGCACCTGGTCTTGATCGTGGATGAGGAACAGGGAGCAGGGAGCAGTGATAACCTCCATCCCCCAGCCCACTCGCGCGGGTCAGACCCTGGGTTGCCAGGCTCTGACGCGGCAGTCTCCTCCGACGCAAGATCCATCGCCGCAAGAGGAAGGGGAGTGGCGGCCATCGACCTTGCGAAGTTGGGGCCGGTGTTGGAGCACCACGAACTGTTCCCTCACCGGGTGAACGTCCACTTTGTGGAGGTCGTAGACGAGGGGCACATCGTGCAGCGGACGTGGGAGCGCGGGGCGGGCGCGACTCTGGCCTGCGGGACGGGCGCGTGCGCTTCGGCGGTGGCGTGCTTCTTGAACGGCCGGACCGGCCGGAGCGTCGACGTCGACCTCCCCGGCGGTCGGCTGCATATTGATTACTCCGAGGACGGGCACGTGTTCATGACCGGCCCGGCGGAGACGGTTTTCGACGGCGAGTGGCCGGTATGAGGGACAGGGATTAGTCGAGCCCTTCGGGCGTGGCGACCGACTTCTTTTCCTCAGAGGCCAACCTTCTCTCGACTTTCTTAACGTCCTCGGCCGGCGGGAGCGACTCGGGGCGAATGCCGCGATTGACGAGAGTGCGGCGCACCGCCTCGTTGTTTTTCACGTGCTCGGCAGAAATCTGCGCCTCTTTCGAGAGGTGCTTCTCCTTCGTGTTGTGGATCGTGATCTCGGTCGCAAAGTCTTTCGCTTTGAGGACGATCGTCGGTGCGAAGTCGGCGAGCGGCCTGGAGGCAGGCACCTTCCACGTGGCCTTCATCGCCTGCGTCGATTTGTTGAACAGCGCCTGGTCGCCCTTGCTCCTGATCAGAGCGAAGTTCTCGTTGCCGCCCGTAAACTCGTTGATGACTCCCGAGAGTTCCTTCTCCGTCTGCGAGAGTTTTCTGCGCGCGGCAACGCGCTCCGTCTCGAGGATGCGCTGCTCGATGAGTTCGGCTTGGCGCGTCTGAACGGCGAAGTAGGTCTGTGCGAACGCGACGGGCTGCTTTTGCGGGTCGCCGTTCTGTGCGATGAGGTAGCAGGCGAAGCGGGTAAGCATGACGTCCTCGACCTCTCGCTGGACGCCTGAGCCTATGTCTACCATTTTGCTGACGTCGGCAAAATGGTCTGCGACCTCGTGCCCGGAGATCTCGCAGGCGGTCTTGGCCTTGTTCATCACGTTGATGAAGTTATCCCACTTGGTGTAGGCAAGCAAGTGCTGTAGGTCGCGGGCGAGCCAGTACTCGACGCCGGACTCGGTGGCCTGGGCGTGTCCCTCGAACGTCGCGGTCAGTTCGCGGATCAGTTCTCTCTTCATCTAGTGGACATGATTCTACCCTTTCTTGCGGTGTTGGCTGGGAGCCTGACACGTCCCTGCAGAGACGGTGTTTGACGGGGTGTGGTCGGTCTAGGGGACGGTACAGGAACTGCGACCGCCACAGGTTCAATAGAGCCTGGCCCGCTATCCAGTTGGAACAGTGTCTTCTTCATAAGAAACGGTTTCTTAGGCATAAGGAGTGGCACCCTATGGATAAGAGAATCTCCCTTATGCCTAACCAGCGGCTACTTATGGATAAGCAACTGCTGCATATCCCTATGCAGCGGCTGCATAGGGCTAGAAATCTTCGCCGTATCCCTAAGATACCGCTCCAGCCGGCTACGAAGCGGCGCGAGGAGCGCCCCGGCGTCAACCGTTGGCCGTCGAGCGGAGAAGGCTTGCTGTTCGGTGGCGTGTTTTGCGGACTAGTCGTGACTGTTCAACCACTCACCACTCTCGCGTAGAAAACGCAAGAATGCGTCCGTGTTCTGTCTCTTGATTGCAACGTCGAGTCGGTTTATGGGAGCGCTGTCAAATGCCCTCTCAATCGCCGAATAGACGTCACCTCGCGCTTCAGATCGACGCGGCATTGCGTATGGATCGAGCACCCAAGTGTGGTAGTTGCCGGCTTTGAGCGGCACATC
>DATLWQ010000228.1:0-4834 GCA_035576225.1 Fimbriimonadaceae bacterium
AGGCGCGTGCGCAGTACCAGGAGAAGTTCAGGTGCCTTCCTGACGTCGGGATCGCCTGCGTCGGGGGCGGCTCCAACGCGATCGGCTTCTTCCACCCCTTCCTGGACGATCCAGTGCGCCTGATCGGCGTCGAGGCTGCCGGGAGGGGGCTGGACACGCCTGACCACGCTGCGCCGCTCTCAGCGGGATCTCCGGGGATCCTGCACGGCTCCTACTCCTACATGATGCAGGACGAGGACGGCCAGGTGCTGCCCACGCACTCCATCTCCGCAGGCCTGGACTATCCTGGGGTCGGCGCGGAGCACTCCTTCCTCAAGGAGACGGGACGGGCAGAGTACATCGCGGCCACGGACGACCAGGCTCTCGACGCCTTCCGCTGGCTGTCTGAGAAGGAGGGAATCATCCCCGCCTTCGAATCGGCGCACGCCTTCGCCGCGCTCAAAATGCAGGGACTGATCAAGAAAGGGGACCGTGTGCTGGTCAATCTCTCCGGGCGCGGTGACAAGGACATGGAGCGCGCGTCGGAGCTTCTCAACCTCTAGGCCCTCTATCTGTGCGCAGGATCGTCCATCATTATGCGTGTATGGGTCTTCGTGTTGCGGTCTTGGGTGCCACTGGTGCGGTCGGGCAGGAGTTCGTCCGCCTCTTCGACGCGCGAGAGTGGCCGATCGACGAACTGCGCCTGCTCGCGAGCGAGAGGTCGGCCGGGAAGGTGCAATGCTTTCGTGGCAGAGACCTGGTTGTTCAGGAGGCAAAGGCCGACTCGTTTCAGGGCATCGACGTAGCGTTCTTTTCCGCAGGGTCTTCTAGGAGCAAGGAGTTCGCCCCGCACGCGATGAAGGCGGGCGCGGTCGTCATCGACAACTCCAGCGCCTATCGCATGGACACCGACGTTCCGTTGGTCGTCCCCGAAATCAACTTTGACACGATCAAGCCAGGAGACAAGTTCGTCGCTAACCCCAACTGCACAGCGATCATCCTCTTGATGGCGCTTGCTCCGCTGCGGTCGCTCGGCAGGATGGAGCGAGTCGTCGTCAGCACGTACCAGAGCGCGAGCGGCGCGGGTGCGAAGGCGATGGACGAACTCGTCACGCAGACGGACGCCATCCTCAAGGGCGAGCAGGTCGTGCCGAAGGAGTTTCCGCACCAGAGCGCGTTCAACGTCTTCAGCCACAACACTCCGATCGACGAGACCGGATACAACGAAGAGGAGCGCAAGGTCATCGCGGAGTCGCGGAAGATCTTGGGCATGCCCGCCCTGCGCATCAACGTCACGTGTGTGCGCGTGCCGGTGCTCCGGGCGCACAGCGAATCGGTCACAGTCGAGTTTGCGGGCAAGGCGCCGAGCGTCGAGGACGTCCGCGCGGCCCTAGCCAAGGCTCCGGGCGTCAAGGTGATCGATGACCGCGAGTCGAACACCTTCCCGATGCCTGCGGTCGCCAGCGGTACGGACGACGTCTACGTCGGCCGGATACGGCAGGATCTGAGCAACCCGGGCGCCGTCTGCATGTTCATCGCCGGGGACCAGTTGCTGAAGGGCGCGGCGCTGAACGCGGTGCAGATCGGTGAACGGATGTTCGGCGTGCGGACGAGCCCGGAGCACAGCGCCGCAACGCGCTAAAATCGTGGGCATGTCGTCCACCGTGAGGCTCGCCCCGGACACCAACCAGGCGCTCAGCATCGGCGAGTTCGCCGTCGCCTTCATCAAAGGAGAACTGGGCGCCGGCCCGTCCGAAAGGGCGCTCGAGCGCGTGCGCATGTTCCACACCGACTCCGTCCTGTGCGGCCTGTCGGCCCTTGCGCTCGGCACCAACGCGCCGACGGTCCTCCGGGCCGAGGCACTGCGATACGGCGTAGCCGACCCGGCTCTAGGTGCCTTCTGCTTTGGCAGCAGCCAGCAGGTGATGGCCGAAAAGGCGGTCGTCGCCAACAGCGCCGCAGTGCGCGAGTGGGACAGCAACGGCACGAACTTCGGCTACAACCCTGCGCTCGGTCACACTGCGGGCGAGTTCGGCCACAACGACTTCTATCCTGTCGTCGTCGCAGCGTGCCAGCAGAAAGGGCTCGACGGCGCGAGCGCTTTGCGCGCGATGCTCTTGCTCGATGAGATCAGGGGCCGGCTCGCAGAAGTGTTCTCGCTCAAGACGTACAAGATCGACCACGTCGTGCACGGTGCGATCGCTTCCGCCGCGGTCTACGGCGCGCTCATGGGAGCGACGCCCGAGCAGATCGAGAGCGCCATCGGAATGTTCGTCGCACACTACATCCCGTGGCGGGCGATCAGGGCAGGGAAGCAATTGAGCGACAGCAAGGGCGCCTCTGCTGCGATTTCGACCGAGGCCGCGATCCTTTGCATGAAGCGGTCGATGAACGGCTTCGTCGGCCCGCGCGACGTCTTCCGCAACCCCGAGGCGATCTTCCGGTTCTTCGAACCGACGACCGAGGGCAAAGAGCGTTGGAAGGAGCAGGGCGACTCGCCTTTCGAACTCGTCTTCACGCACAGCGGCGACGACTTTGCCGTGATGGGGATGCACTTCAAACTTGGCCTTTACGAGCACCAGAGCGCGGGCGCACTACAAGGCGTCATCGACCTGCTCGTCGCCAACCCCGATCTCGTCAAGGACGGGGGTAGGAACATCGAGAAGATCACGATCCTCGCCTACGAGCCGGCGTTCGGCATCATCGGCAACCCGATGAAAAAGGATCCGCGCACGCGCCAGAGCGCGGACCACTCGATGGCGTACATCGTCGCGACGCTGATCCGCAAGGCAATCGAGAACGGTGTTCCCAAAACAAGCGACGAAGCGTGGCAGTCGCTTATGCTCACGCCGTATGACTACCACGTCGGCGAGGACGCGATCTTCCACCCGCTCACGCGCTCGCTGATGGACCGCATCGAGTTCCTCCACGGGGGCCCAGAGTACGACGCGAAATATCCGGACGGCATTCCGACGTCCGTGCGAATTTCCCCCTCCCGGTCTCCTGGGGAGGGGGCAGGGGGAGGGGCATCATTAGACTCGGGCCTCGTCATGTATCCCGCGGGACACGCGCGCAACACAACCGCCGATTTGCGTGGAATCCTTAACCACAAGTGGAAGATGCTGGGCGGGATTGCGCTACCGGACGATACGGATCCCTCAAGTCTGATCGCGCGGCTCGAATCGGTCGGCTCCCTTGAAGCCAAGTCACTTGCCGGTCTGTATGACGTCCGAGTCGCAGAGCGGTCAGGCTATGAGGGATAAAGAACGTCCCCCATCCATGACTCGATGGCGGGAACTGCCGCCACTAGCCTTCAGACCTTGTTCAGATCCTGAGCATGGCGATAGGTCTTCCAGCGTTCATAAGTCTCAAGATTTTTTCGACCAGTAGGAACCACGACGTCGACTTCAGTAATTGCCGGCCTCGTTGCTGTAGCGAATCCGAAAACATAGATGAAAACCAATTCGTGCTCGGGGTCGCGCACGAATGTGTCGAACTTCGGTTCGAATGTCCAGCCGTCCGCGGGCGCGAGTTCCGACGTCGCTTTCGCGACGACCTCGGCGACTGGCTCCTCGCTGTGATAGACGTACGCAGTGTTCTTAGAAAGAGGCTTTATCCCCTCGTAGCCCTCACCAGTGTCAATGTCTGTGAGGGTCATTCCTTCAAGGAACTTGTAGTGAATGTCAGGGCCCCTGAATACCGGTCTTGCGGCTCTTACCTGATCCATCGGATTTGGTGCCTGACGCCTTCGGTCTTTGATCACCACGAAATACACCGATGCCGCGACAGTTAGAAGGCACGCGGTTCCAACAAGCAGGGTCGTCCGCTTTCTCAACGAACCCAGTTTACCGGGCGTTCGTGTCCCAATCGACGGTCGTACAAGTGCTTGTGCTAGCAGAGTCCGCTTCTTAGGCGCGCATGATTTTCACAAGCAACCAGTCGGTGGTGCGAATGCCGAGGAAGAGCGCGATGTAGCTAACGGTGGCAAAGATAATCGCCGGTATCGCGAATCCCAACAGTCCGAGGTGGTCGTAGACATCTGGGAACTTAATTCTTGTCGAAACAACGATGTACGTCATTCCAACGACCAGGCTGATTGTTCCTCCCCAGAATACGAAGGAGACCATTCGTTCGGACATTCGGTGCACGATAGTAGCCCCGATGCCGACCGCAAGCGCCGCAGTGATGAACAAGCCTACGCTGCCAAAACTGATTGACCCCGGGCCAGCCAAGGAGATCATGAACGAAACCAGGCAACGCAAGAACCCCCCGTAGAGCATTGCAAGCACTATCAGAGGCGTGCGCTGGCCCATGATGCGTCCTCGTCTACGAAGTAGAGTGCGGCCATGAAGAAACGCTCCTTTCCTTTGTCAAACGGAGTCGAGCCAGTGACCCAGTTCATGTGCCTTGTTTGCACAGAGCCGTCGAGAAGAAGCCGATTGTACGTGCCAAACACGACAGAATAATAACCGTCTATCCGCTCACCACTGTTTGAGCTAATGAGCCAGCCAGGATTGTGTGCGGGCACGATATCCGATTCGAAGAACCGACGGGTATACGCGTAATGGGCGACTCCCGGATAACTGAGTGAGACATCCGTACGTTCAAACACTGGAATCTTCAGCTCTTTGGCGAGGTGGTATGCGAAGCCTTCAGAGGTCTTGTCCAGCGGACTATGTAGGATGCGTTTGTCGCGAATGAGCCCTGCGTCCCACAGCGGGAAGACGGTCATCGGCCACGCCCCGTCGTAGTCAGAAGCATAGATGCTCGCAGCAAGGCCGATCTGGTGCAAGTTCGATATGTCGGTGGTTGTCAGAGCTGCCCGCTTGCTACGGACGAGCACCGGGACAATGAG
>DATLWQ010000229.1:0-18592 GCA_035576225.1 Fimbriimonadaceae bacterium
TTGCGAGCAGGAATCCACGCTCAACAAAGAGTACAAAGTCACCGACCAGGGCGTCATCCTCGTCGACTTCATCGGTGCGGTCAAGGTCGAGGGCCTGACAGAAGAGCAGGCCGCCAAGAAGGTCTCCGACCAACTCGTCAACGACCGCATCCTGCGCCAGGCGACGGTGAAGATCAAGATCGTTGAGGCCACCGTCGAGCCGATCACCTTCAAGGGCACTGTCAAGGCGACGGGGCAGGAGCCGTACAGGCCGGGCATCCGCCTGGCCGACATCGTGCGCACGGCGCAGCCCCTGCCCGACACGGACCTCACGCGCATCGAAGTCCGCTCCAAGGACGGCAAGTCGCTCACTTTCGACTTCACGAGGTTCGACCCCGCGACCAACGACAACAACCCGCCGCTCCAGCCTGGAGACACGGTCACCTTCTACACCAAGAGCGCGCCAGGGCTCGTCATCGTCCTCGGCGGCGTCGTCAACCCCGGCGGCGTCACCTACGCGCGCGGCATGACCGTGCGCTCGGCCATCGCCAAGGCCGGCGGCTACGCGGACATGGCCGTGCAGACGGCCGTCAAACTGGAGCGCAAGGGCCAGAGCACAAGGACCATCGATATGACCAAGGCGACTAACGACGTCGCGGTCCAAGAGGGGGACCGCATCATCGTCGACCTCGTCAAAGAGCGCCGCTACGTGCAGGTCAACGGCGCTGTCATGAAGGGCGGCTTTATCGAGTTCAAGCCCGGGATGACGCTCAAGCAGGCCATCGCGGCCGGGGGAGGCATGCGCAACGACGCAGAAAGGCACAAGATTCGGCTCATTAGAGGGAGCACCCCGACCGTCTACGACTACGACAAACTCGTCTCAGGTGCCGTCGCCGATCCACCGCTCGAAGCGGGCGACAGGGTCCTCATCGATGGCCACAAGGCGCGCGACAACACGCTGCTGCAGTCCCTGACCGCCCTCGCCCTTCTGTTCATACTCATCGGGAAATGAGTTGGGACCGCTCCAAGGGCCGGCCAGAGCCGATCGCCGCCCTGAACAGGATTGTTGAGAAGGACAACGGCGAGCCTCTGGTCGACATTAGGAAGGCCGTTCCCAAGGTTCGTATCTTCCGCAAGGCGACCATCCCCTACGTGCGTCAGACCGTCGCCGAGATGCTCAAGCGGGCGGCGGCTTCTCTCCCCAAGGGCTACTATCTCAGTCTCACGGAGGGATGGCGGCCACTAGAGCGGCAAAGGCTCATCTACGAGTTCATGTCCAAGTCGCTCCTAGAGGTCAAACCAGACATCGATTACGCGACCCTTCGGCGCACGATCAACCGATGGGTCGCACCCGTCGACCAGAAGGCGCCCCCCGGCCACTGCACGGGGGCGGCCGTCGACGTCTACCTGGTGGACAAGAAGAATGAGCCGTACGACGTAACCTCGCCGTTCGAGAGGTTCGAGTCCGGCCCGACCTACGTCAGGGGCCTCAGTCCGGCCGCGCGAAGGAACCGCGACCTTCTTCTTAGTACGATGTTAGGCGTTGGCTTCAGCAACTGTCGCGACGAGTGGTGGCACTACAGTTACGGCGACGCGGGCTGGGCCGTGCGCACGGGGCGCAAGCGGTGCGTCTACGGCTTGATCGAACTGGACGAGTCTCTCTTCAAGGAGCAACAGAGACTCTGGGTGGTCGAGCGCAAGAAGCGCAAGAACCCGTTCAAAGGCAATCTCTAGGATCCTGGATTCAGGAAATCTAGCGGCATCTCTGCGCCGTCCGGATGGAACGGCTTCGGACTTGCGACCAGCACGTCGATGTCGATCGGCGACGCAGCAGCGGAAAACACGTTGATGCGAATGTCCGTGTCTCCGTCTATGTCTGCGCTACCAAACTTGTACCAACCGAACCCAAGCCCATAGAGTTCGATAGGGCTCGACTGCACCTGTAGCACGGTCGTTCCCACCAGGATGGACACCTTGTCGCGCAGGTCGGGAGGGATGTTCGCGGCGAGCCAGATCTCGTGCGATCCTTTGATCTTTGGCCTGACGTGGTAGGTCGCGTAGTAGCCGCTGGACGTCGGTAGTTTTGACTCGAGCACGAGCGCGCTGCCCGAAGAGGCGCCGGGAACGAACTTCGCTTCGCCAAAATTGGTGTCGCGGCTCGTCTCCGCCTCGATCCACAGATAAGGCGCTGCCCGCGGAGCGAGCATATAGAACTGTTTGGTGAGAGACAAGAACCCTCCCGCAGGATTGCGCTTGAACGCGTTGGCGTTTTCCGCGAACAGGTACTGCTGCTCTCCTCCCGGATCGACGAGAGCCTCGAAGTTGCTGAAGAGCGCGGCGGTGTTCAGGGAGAGTTCGGAGTAAGAAACGTCAGGAATAGGAACGTCGTCGATTCCCGAGAACACGAGCGGCACGTCGGTGATCTCAAGTTCCACCGAATCGTTCCTTGTCCGTATCCGCACTTCGCTGCCGTCCATCGCCTCGACCTTCAGCGCCTTGGGGTCGGAGACGAACAGCTTTGTCTTGACCGGGTCACCGCTCGCCCAGATCACAGTGTACGGGTGCGGCGGACCGTCGTAATAGTAGCCGCGCAACTGTGAGCCGAAGTCGAGCCTGTTGCCAGCCGCTGGCGAGGGCAGCATCCACGTGCCGCCGAAGAGCCGGACGGGCATCGCGGGGTTGTGCGCACCCTCAGGGAAGAACAAGGCCTTCGGCTTCCACTCCGAGTCGCTCGTGTCGCTCGCGTGCTTTTTGGCGATGTCCGCTACCTCTTGGAGCACGGCTGGATCGTCGGATCGCACGAACCAGCCGCGGGCACCCATGCCGCCTAGTTCCGAAATTGCCGAGGAGATGTCCAGCCGCGCACCCTGGTTCACACGTAGGTCGGTGACCATCATGACTTGGTCGAAACCGCCCTGCAGTACGGTACTTGCTGGCCTGCTGGCGCCCTCGATCACGTCGTTGACGTTGCTGGCTTCGATCTCGCACCCAATACCGGCAGTCCCCGCCTGCTGGCTATCGTACGGTCCGGTCCAACCGCCCCACGTCTGAAGGACAGGCACGTCCACGATCCCGTGGATGCTTTGGATCAGTCGCGAAAACCGCCGCACGGCCGTCGTGTGCAGGACCATGCGAATGTCGCCCCATATCGTCGATCTCTGGCGGTCGCTCGGATAGATCTTGTCGGTGACCGGGTCCCACACGCTCTGGACCCCCTTGGTCTCAGACCAAAGCGGGACGAGGCGGCTCAGTTGCTGCCAGGTCTCCAGATCGTGCGCACCGATGCTCCACGCCCGGACGCACGTGCTGACCGCGCCGTACTTCTCCTTCAGGAACGACTCCATCTCCATCGCGAAGATCGGCGAACGCGGCACGAACATGATGTCCGGAGTCGGGAACCGGGCGACTGAACCCATCGGATCGATGATCCCCCGGAAGCCAGGGCCGAGGTCGTGGGCTTTCAGCGTGTCGAGCAGCGTGTCGCGCATTCGGTCGAAGCCCTCCCAAAAGTCGGGAGTCTGCAGGTCTCGGACGACCGGGTAGAGCAACAGCACGTGCGGCGACTCGACCTGCGAGTCGAAGGTTGTCTTCAACCGTCCGTCCGGCGTGGGGATCGTCTTGTACCATCGCGTCAGCGCCGTTCTCTTGTCGGCGATGAGCGCGAAAACGCTCTCTGCTCCAGGAAACTGCAGGTCGACGTCGAGTTTCCCCTCAATATCAAGCCGGTAGCCCTGTGGCTCGACGGCCGTGCCGAGCGCGGCTGGGGCAGCAGACGACACAGCCAGAAACCAGCGTGCGTTGGAGGCCTTGAGGATCGAAATCGCATCGTCCCATCCCGCACCGTTGATCGGCAGTTCCACGATCAGGTCGCGAACGCCGGCATCGATCGCCCGCTGGATCGACTCCTTGTCGCCCGAGACCCGGGCGCCTATCGGCAGGTACGGCTGACCGGCCCAGAACAGCGTATTGTTCGGGTTGACAGACCACGCTCCGAGGTTCGGTGTGGAGAGCGAGATCGCGAGGGCGACCGCGGCCAACATAGGGGAAAAGGCTACCTGACCCACTAGTTACGACGGGTAGGATTCGTCCGTGGTTCCGTCGCGCGCTTCCACCGACCTCGCTTGTATCAACACGATTAGGGGCCTCAGCATCGACGCGGTCCAAAGAGCGAACTCGGGACACCCCGGTATGCCGCTCGGCACGGCGGCTATGGCCTTCGCACTGTGGGACCGCCACCTCAAGCACTGTCCTTCGGATCCCAAGTGGTTCGACCGCGATCGGTTCGTCCTCTCGGCAGGGCACGGCAGCATGCTCCTTTACTCGCTGCTCTACCTCTACGGATACGGCCTCGAACTGGACGACATCAAGCAGTTCCGACAGTGGGGAAGCCGCACGCCGGGCCACCCGGAGAACAACCTCACGCCTGGGGTGGAGATGGCGACGGGCCCTCTCGGCCAAGGGATTTCGACCGCCGTCGGCATGGCGATGGCCGAACGCTTCCTCGGGGCGCGGTTCAACACGCCCGGCAGCGAGGTCGTCGACCACTTCACTTATGTCATCGCCTCAGACGGCGACCTCATGGAGGGCGTCGCGCAAGAGGCCTGCTCGCTCGCCGGACACCAGGGCCTCGGCCGGCTCATCGTCCTTTATGACTCTAACCGCATCACGATCGACGGCTCGACCGAACTGACGTTCACCGACGACACCGCGGCCAAGTTCCAAGCGGTCGGGTGGCACGTACAGTCGGTGGACGGGCTCGACGTAGACGCGGTAGACGCGGCGATCAGCAAGGCGAAGCAGGTCGACGACCGACCCAGTCTGATAGTCTGTCGGACGGTCATCGGCTACGGTAGCCCGCACAAGGCTGGGACGGCCCTCTCTCACGGCTCGGCGCTCGGCAAGGAGGAGGTCGCACTCACCAAACAGGCGCTCGGCATCCCGGAGGAGGACTTCTATGTCGATCCGGAGGCGCTCTCGTACTGCCGCCGAGCGGTGAAGCGCGGCGACGAACTGAAGGCTGACTGGGAGGCGCGCATAGAGGCGTACACGAGCGCAAACCTCGCTATGGGCCAGGAGTTCAAGGACATCGCCTCTGGCCGTCTACCTGCATGTGGCGACCTTCCGGCGTTTGCTGACCCGATCGCTACGCGCAACGCGAGCCACAAAGCGCTCAACGCAGTGGCCCAGCGCGTTCCGACGTTCGTCTCAGGTTGTGCAGACTTGGCGGGAAGCGTCAAGACGACAATCAAGGACGGCGGCGAGATGCAACCGGGCTCACCCTGCGGGCGCAACATCAGTTTCAGCGTTCGAGAGCACGCGATGGCGGCGGCGGTCAACGGCATGACCCTCCACGGGGGGATGCGCGCCGCCGGAGGCACTTTCCTCATCTTCAGCGACTACTGCAGGCCCTCGCTCCGCCTTGCTGCTCTGATGGAGTGCCCGTCGATCTTCCTCTTTTCTCACGACTCGATAGGTCTAGGCGAAGACGGGCCCACGCACCAACCGATCGAACAGACGATGTCGCTGCGCATGATCCCGAACTTCAACGTGATGCGGCCTGCGGACGGTAACGAGACCTCCGTCTGTTGGCGCATCGCCATGCAGTCGAAAAGCACACCCTCAGCGATCCTTCTGACCAGACAGGACGTTCCGCCTGTCTCACCCTCACCAGAGCCTGGCCATCCGGCGGAACGCGGCGCCTACGTCGTCTCAAGGGCGAACGGCGACGAGTGCGGGTGCCTCGTGGCGACCGGCAGCGAGGTCTCGCTTGCGCTCGAGTCGCAGTCCGCGCTGGCAAAGCAGGGCAAGCACGTCAGGGTGGTCTCCATGCCGTCTTGGTTCCTGTTCGAGTCGCAGGACGAGGGCTACAAAAAGAGCGTGCTACCCACCGACTTACCGACGGTGAGCATCGAGGCCGGAACGACGCTGGGATGGAGCCGATACGCGCGGGCTCATGTCGGCATAGACCGTTTTGGGGCGTCGGCGCCAGCCGAGAGGCTCTTCCAAGAGTTCGGCTTCACCGTCGAGAACGTCGTCCGGACGATGCTTTCGCTCTTGTAGGAAAGGAGCCCTCAGGCGCTCTTCTTGGTCTTCCGGCGCTTGCCGCCTGGGCCAAGTTCCACACCGACGCAGTTGTCTGCAAACTCCGGAGTGAAGACGACGTGGTGCGGAAGGTCTCCGCCGCTCACGGTCGACCAGTTGACGCGCTCCAGTGCCCAGCGCCAGCGGATGTCCGTAGGCGTGTGGAGGAACTCGACGCCCTCCTTCAAGATCTGGCCGAGCAGCGTCTTGAGGTCCCTTCGCTTGCCCAGTAGCGCTTCGCCCGCCTTCTGGTTGGCGACGATCGGGATTGACAGTCGAATGACCGTCTCGTCGGCGATCTTGGATTTGGCTTTTGACTTGGCCCTTGAAGCCTTCTTTGGCTTTGCTTCCGAGTCGGCCTCGCTCTCCTGCGCCGCCTGGATGTCCGTCAAAAGGGCCTTGGCCAACTTTTCCTGGTCTTCCGGCCAGTTGTAGGTCTCTCCGTCGTGGAGGACGAGCGCCATATGGCCGGTTTCGGCGATCGCCGAACCGATCAGCGCCGCGTCCACGGGCTTCAGGTCCTCATACGTCTTTCTAACCTGGTCGAACGTTCCCTCAGGCTTGGTTAGGTTGCAGTTGATCAAGCGTTGGTCCTCGGCATAGCGGTGGATTTCACCGCCTTCGATTCTGTGATTGTACCCGCAGGGTAAAACGCCTGCATGAAAGCGTTGGTTGCTCTAGGACTGGCGGCGATGATCGTTTTCGGAGCCCTAGGCTGCAGGCAGCCCGCCGGGCCGACCGGCGGACTCAAGGTGGGCATCGTCTACGACAAGGGCGGGCTGGGGGACAAGTCGTTCAACGATTCTGCCGACAGGGGCGTGGAAAAGGCCAAGAAGGAACTTGGAGTCGATGTCGTTAAAATCGAAAGCAAAGACGTCAAGGACTATGAGTCCAACCTGCGAGAACTAGCCGACAACGGCTGCAGTCTCGTCTTCGCCATCGGGTTCAACATGGTCGAGGCGGTCAACACCGTCGCCAAAGAGTTTCCGAACACGAAGTTCGCGATCGTGGACGCCGAGGTAGACGCGCCCAACGTACGGTCGCTCAAGTTCAAGGAAGAGGAAGGCAGTTACCTCGTCGGCTATCTCGCTGGCCTTATGACCAAGACCAACAAGATCGGCTTTATCGGCGGTATGAACATCGACCTCATCAAGAAGTTCGAGTTCGGCTACAAGGCCGGCGCCGAGGCTGCCAACCCTAAGATCCAGTTCGTGCCCTCAAAGTACACGGGCGACTGGGACAACATCGACGACGCAAAGGTGGCCGCTAACTTCATGTACAACTCTGGCGCCGACATCATCTACCACGCTGCAGGCCGCGCAGGTCTCGGCGTGATCAGGGCGGCGGCGGACAACGACAAGTTCGCCATCGGCGTCGACAGCGACCAGGACGGCGAGGAGCCGGGCCATGTGCTGACCAGCATGATCAAGCACGTCGACGTGGCGGTCTACGACACAATCAAGGAACTCGACGACAACGACTTCAAGTCCGGTGTGCGCGTGTTCGACCTCGCTTCGGGCGGAGTTGGCATTTCTGACCTTCAGTACACGAAGGATCTGATCGGAAAGGAGAAACTCGACAAGTTGGCGGCGGCGCAAAAGCAGATCGTCGACGGCGATGTCAAGGTGCCCTCCACTGAGGCCGAGTGGCAAGCCTCCCACCCGGCGTCAGGCTAGGCACGTCGCGGGCTGGACCGGGCAGGTTGTGGCACAATTTGGCCTCGGGACGCGCTAGCCAGCCCGAAGGGGCGGGAGCGCGGACGACGAGATGCTAGGTCAGACCTTTCAGCCGCACGACCTCCTCACGATCGTCGTCCTCGGCATGCTGGAAGGGCTGCTTTCCGCCGACAACGCCCTCGTCTTGGCGATCATGGTCCGGCACCTGCCGGACAGCCATGAGCAGAAGCGCGCACTCACACTGGGTCTGGCGATGTCCTTCGTGTTCCGCATCGTCGCCATCCTTCTCGCAGCGTGGCTCATTGGCCTTTGGTGGCTCCAGGCGGTCGGAGCGCTGTACCTCCTGTATCTCCCATACAAGCACTTTCGCCACGCAGCCTCGGGAACGGGCGCGATGGCGTCAGGCGGGTCGTTCGCGCGGACGGTGGTGTCGCTGGGGCTCGCCGACGTCGCCTTCGCGATCGATAGCGTCCTCGCCGCAGTCGCCATGGTCGGCAAAGAGGAGAAGACATGGATCGTCATCCTGGGCGCACTGATCGGAGTGATCCTGCTGCGGTTCGCGGCGACGTTCTTCATCCGCCTGCTCGACAAGTTCCCGCTTCTCGATCACCTCGCCTACGTCCTCATCGGGTGGGTCGGCGTCAAACTTTCGTTCATGGCCGGCCACAACTTCGTCGGGTGGTACGACCTCGGCCACAAGGCGAGTCCGCTCGGATTTGAGATCCCAGAAATGAGACCTGTGGTCTTCTGGGTCGTCATGGGAGTGCTCGTCGTGGGCGGCACGCTGCTCGCTGTCAAAAAGGGAAGAGAGCCCACTGCCGACGAACCAGAGGAGCGGTAGAATTCTCGCCGGAGCCCTCAATGGCGAAAAAACTGAAGATTGGATTGATCGGAACAGGGATGATTTGTAACTGGGCACACATCCCCGGCTATGAACGGATGGCGGACGACTGCGAGATGGTCTGGGCCTGCGACCTTATAGAGGAGAAGGCGAAGGACGTCGCGGCCAAGCACAACATCCCCAAGGTCACGACCGACTACCACGACATCCTGAGCGACCCTGAGATCGACGCGGTCTCCGTCATGACGCCGAACATCGCGCACATGCAGCCGACGATCGACGCCCTCAACGCAGGCAAGCACGTCCTCTGCGAAAAGCCGCTCTCCATGAACGCCGACCAGTCGCGCAAGATGTGCGCGGCGGCCAGGGACAACGGCAAACTGCTCCAGGTGGGGCTCCAGCAACGCTTTACGAGCGAGGGACAGTTCCTCAAGCAATATATCGACACGGGGGCCCTCGGTGATATCTACTACGCCCGCGCCCAGGCGCTGCGCAGGCGCGGCGTGCCGGGATGGGGCGTCTTCACCAACAAAGAACTGCAGGGAGGCGGACCACTGATCGACATCGGCGTCCACATCCTCGACTTCACGCTCACCATGATGGGATATCCGAAGCCCGTCTCGGCCAGCGGCATGACCTGGAACATGCTCGGTACCAACCCGAACCTCTACAACGCCTGGGGCGACTACGACCGCTCCAAGTTCACGGTAGAGGACATGGCGATCGGTTTCATCCGGTTCGACAACGACGCCGTGGTCGTACTGGAGTCCTCGTTCATGTCAAACCTGAACGGCAACCCTTACGGAACACAACTCTTCGGAACGAAGGGCGGTGCGAAGGCCTACTTCGAGGAAGAGAAGCCGCTGGAGATCTACACCGAGGTCGAGAAGCAGTTGTTCAACATGACTCCGGCGAACCTCAAAGAGGTCCAGCACCCGCACCGCGAGGAGGTCGAGTCGTTCATCAACTCGATCAAGTCCGGTGCCAAGAAGACCGCCGTCCCAGGCGAGCAGGGTCTCATCCTGAACGCGATCTTCGACGCGCTCTACAAGTCCGCCGAGACGCGAACGGAAGAGAAGATCGACGTTACGTTCTAAGTGCGGGTGGCTCCACTCTTCAGAGTGGTGCCCCAGCCGAGCCTCGGTACCAGCGGTACCGAGGCATGAAAAGCGCTTCGTTCTAGAGCGTGCGACCTAGATGTCGTTGTACAAGAAGAACTCGTACGGGTGCGGCCGGACCTCGATCTCCAGGCACTCGTGCTTGAGTTTGTAGTCGACGTACGCGTCGAGCAGATCCTGAGTGAAGACGTCGCCCTTCATCAGGAAGTCCTGGTCTTCACGCAGGTTCTCGAGCACTTCACGGAACGTCCGCGGCGTCTGCGGGATGTCCGCCTTCTCCTCGGGCGGCAGTTCGTACAGGTCCTTGTCGATCGGGTCGAGGGGCTCGATCCTGTTTTGGATGCCGTCCAGACCCGCCATCAGCATCGCAGAGAAGGCCAGGTAAGGGTTGCACGATGGGTCAGGCGCGCGGAACTCGATCCTCTTCGCCTTCGGCGAGTTGCTGAACATCGGGATGCGGATGCACGCCGAGCGGTTGCGCGCCGAATAGATCAGGTTGATCGGCGCCTCGAATCCCGGCACTAGCCGCCGGTAGGAGTTCGTCGAAGGGTTGGAGAACGCCAGGATGGAGGGCGCGTGCTTGAGAAGCCCGCCGATGTACCACCGTGCCGAGTCGGAGAGTCCGGCGTAGCCCTGCTGGTCAAAGAACACGTTCTCTCCGTTCTTCCAGATCGACTGGTGGCAGTGCATCCCCGAGCCGTTGTCGCCGAGAAGCGGCTTCGGCATGAAGGTGGCCGCCATGCCGTACCGGGCCGCCGTGTTCTTGACGACGTACTTGTACTTTTGCAGCGTGTCCCCCATAGTGAGCATCTCGTTGAACCGGATGTCGATCTCGCACTGGCCCGCCGCACCGACCTCGTGGTGGTGCAGTTCGACGTCGACGCCGACTTCCTGGAGCATAAGCACCATCTCGCTGCGAAGGTCGTGCAGTTTGTCCGAAGGCGCGCAAGGGAAATAGCCGCCCTTCGGCCTATGGAGGTAGCCGAGCGCTCCCTCGTCGTTGCTGTTCCAGTGCGCCTCGGCGCTGTCCACCTGGAACGAGCACTCGTGCGGCGAGTTCAGGAAGGCCATCTTGTCGAACACAAAGAACTCTGCCTCAGGCCCGAAGTAGACGGTGTCGCCGATTCCGGTGGATCGTAGGTACTGCGTCGCCTTGTGGGCGACGTAGCGCGGGTCGCGGCTGTACCTCTCGCGGGTGATCGGGTCTTCGACGTCGCCGACCATCACTGCGGTCGGGTGGTGGGCGAAGGGATCCATGAAGATCGTGTCCGGGTCGGGCATCAGCAGCATGTCCGACTCGTTGATCGCTTGGAACCCGCGGATGCTCGACCCGTCGAAACCCAGTCCGTCCTCGAACATTTCCGCTTCAAACTGGTTGGCGGGGATCGTAAAGTGGTGCCAGACGCCGAACAGGTCGGTGAACCTGAAGTCGACGAACTGCGCTTCTTGGTTTTTTATGAGTTCTAGTGCTTCCTTGGCGGCCATTGTGGGGGTGTCCATCCTGTCGATCGGCTTTCGTTACCATCGAAAGGGACGGAAGCGGCGGCGGTTCCGCACCAGCGTTTTTCTAAAGCAGCCCTGCGTCTCGACTGGCCGATTCTTCACGATCCAAAACCGATTTGTAAAGGGTCTGGGACGTAATTTTCTGAACGAAATTCGGCCCATGTTTTTTGTTTGTGAATCGCGTTGCGGACGTGCATCGTCCTACGTTCAGTGGTCGTGCCCACGCGACCAGACGGTGCGCTGTTTGACAGATTTCTAGACGGGCGCGCGCTTTTCCATCAACGCTTCCGCGAGCACGTCCGTATGCCCAGAGGAAGGCGCTGGGAGCGAGACCGCCTCGCCAGTCGCGCGCTGGAACGCAGACGCGGCCTGAACGTTGGCCCAGTCGCGGAACCTCTCGTACGCCGCCTGGGTGATCCTGCCGGCCTGTTTGGCGCGCAGCCTCGCCGACTGTTCAGCGTAAGCGAGCATCAGCAGGTCGGACTGCGCTCCAACACGCTCTTGGCCGCCGGCCTCCACAGCGAGCGCACGACCTGCCAGTTCGCTCACGAACGAGTCGGCGCAGCACGCCCGTCCTTCCGCCTTGTGCTTCAGCCTGCCTGCAATGAACGTGCGGTTGATCTCGTTGGTCCCCTCGTAGATCCGGCTGATTCGCGCGTCGCGATAGATCCTTGCCAGCGGGAACTCTTCTGTGTAGCCATAGCCCCCGTAGCACTGCAGCGCCTCGTCTGCGATCCGCCACTCGGCCTCGGAGGCCAGAACCTTGACGGCTCCGCACTCGACGCTGAACTCCTCAGCGGCCCTCTTGTTGCCATCGACCGAACTTCCGTGCTGTGCAAAAGCCGAGTCGATGTTCGCCCCGGTCCGATACAGCGCCGACTCTGCGCCGAAGTACCAGCACGCCATGTCCGCGAGTTTCTTGCGGATAAGGCCGAACTCGCCGATCGCCTGACCGAACTGCTTGCGCTCCTGCACGTAGCCCGTGCACTGGTAGATCGCTTCACGAGCGGGGCCCAGCGACATAGCGGCGAGTTTGTATCGGCCGATGTTGAGGGCGTTGAACGCGACGTGGTGCCCTTTCCCGATGACGTGCAGGACGTTCTCCTTGGGCACCTCCGCGTTCTCAAGCACGAGCCGAGCGGTCGAGGAGCCGTGTAGCCCGAGTTTGTGCTCTTCGCGCGAGACGCTGACGCCAGGGAAACCGCGCTCGACCAGGAACGCCGTCACTTGGTCGCCGTTCACTTTCGCCATGACGACGAAGAGGTCGGCCCACATGGCGTTGCTGATCCACATCTTTGTGCCGTTCAGCACCCACTTGTCGCCCTTCTCTTCGGCGCGAGTGACGAGCGAGAGCGCGTCGCTGCCGCTGTTTGGCTCGCTGAGCGCGTAGGCGCCGATCCATTGACCGGAGGCGAGGTTCGGCAGGTACTTCTGCTTCTGCGCTTCGGAGCCAAAGAGCGTCAGTCCCAGTTGGCCGATGCCGCTCGTCACCCCGACGGTGACGCTGAACGATGCGTTGAGCGACAGAAACTCGAGGATTCGCGCAGAGATGTTCTTGCCGAGCCCAAGTCCGCCGTACTCCGCCGGAGTGTCGGGGCCGCAGAAGCCGAGTTCGCCCGCCTTTCTGAGCAAAGAGACCATAAGGCCGTCCTCCTTCGCGTCCAGCCTGTCCTGGATCGGCAGAATCTCTTTGCGAGAGAACTGCTCAGCCATCTCCACCATCAATCGCTCGTCGCTGGAGAACTCTTCGACGGAGAAGACCCGCTCCGGCGTGCTCCAAAAGAACGAGCAGCCTGTCTCCGTCGACTGGTAGGGCGTTGTGGCCATTCTGGTTGTGCTGCGGCCAAACGGCCACCGACCGACAATTATACAGGCAGAGTGCCCGCAGGTACACTCGACCCACTGGAGGGCCTGTAGCTCAGAGGTTAGAGCGTGCGGCTCATAACCGCTTGGTCGCGGGTTCGAATCCCGCCGGGCCCACCAACTATTCCCGCAAGAATGTGCCGTTATGCAGGTCGGCGAACGCCTGTCGCAACTGCTCCTGCGTATTCATGACGATCGGCCCGTGCCACGCCACCGGCTCCCTCAGCGGACGTCCTGAGACCAACAGGAACCGCACGCCCTGCTCGCCTGCTCTCACACGCACCTCGTCTCCGTTGCTAAAGAGCACCAGCGACCGGTCGCGCACGTCGCTCGCGGTTCTTACGAGTCCCGTCGACATGTCTTCAGTCGGCACAGGCATCGGCTCAGACGAGTCGAGGAACTCCCCGTCGCCCTCGAAGACGTAGGCGAACGCCTGGCGCCTTGTATCGATGGGCAGCGACCGGGCCACCCCTGGTGGAACATAGACGTCGAGGTAGACGGGATCGGCGGCGATCCCCTCGACGGGCCCGCGCTTGCCCCAGAACTCCCCAGTCACCACCTTCGCACGCGTGCCGTCGTCTTCGACTGCCTCAGGGATGTCGCCAGATACGATCTCCTGGTATCTCGGCGAACTCATCTTTTGGTCTGCAGGGAGGTTCGCCCAGAGTTGGAATCCGTGCATTCGGCCCTGCGTGTCGCCTTGTGGCATCTCCTGGTGGATGATTCCGCTTCCTGCGGTCATCCACTGCACGTCCCCCGCTCCGATCGTGCCTTCGTTGCCCATGCTGTCGCCGTGGTCCACCGTCCCAGCAAGCACGTAGGTGATCGTCTCGATTCCTCGGTGCGGGTGCCAAGGGAACCCCTTGACGTACTGGTCGGGGTTGTCGTTGCGGAAGTCGTCGAGCAACAGGAACGGGTCGGTCAGTCCCGTATCGCCGAATCCGAACGCGCGGTGGAGGTGGACGCCTGCCCCTTCGAGCGTCGGCGTCGCCTGCGAAACTCTGCTGACTGGCCTGATAGACATAGTTGTATAGACAAAAGGCCGTTGCAGCCTGCCGAAGTTCCTCTACCGGGTCTTGCGGATACCCGAGAGCGGCAACAGCACGAACTCGCTTCGCCCGATGATGTTCGCCCGAGGCACGAGCCCCCACATGCGCCCGTCGAGGGATCCGTTGCGGTGGTCGCCCATAAAGAAGTAGTAGCCGTCCGGAATTTTCGCAGCGGGCAGGCCGATCCACGAACTCGCGTTCGGTAGTTGGTACGCGGGCATCGTGTTAAAGATCGGCGAGTTGGCGACACCACCTTTGTAAAGCAAGGGGATCGTCTTGCCGTCCACGTCCACGAACTTGAAATCTGGCGTCTCGTCCTGCAGCGTGTGCCACTGGTCTTTGGCGAGCGGGGTGAACGGGGGCCTGCCTCCGTCCGAATCATAAAACTGGTACGGCTCGTCGAGGGCCTTGCCATTGCGATATAGGACCATGTTCTTCATCTCGATCACGTCGCCAGGCACGCCGATCAGCCTCTTGATAAAGTCGGTCTCCTCCTGCCCCTTGAAGAACGCTTCGTGCGGTGGGTGGAACACCACGATGTCCCCGTGCTTGGGGTCCGTATACCGGTAAATCAGTTTGTTGGCGATGATGAAGTCGCCCTCCTGCAGCGTCTGCAGCATTGAGCCCGTCGGGATGTGGAACGTCTGGATCCCGAAGGGCCGAACGATCATGAACACCACGATCGCGGCGTAGATCACCGCGTCGCAGATCTCGTTCGCGATCTTGGCGAACGAGTAAGTGCCGGTCCGTAGGTGCTGCGGAGTGTTCTTGATGTAAGGGGCGATCGCGAGCCGTACGACCGTCAGTGCGGCCGCAAGGATAAGGATGTGGGTGAGCGAGGTGCGCGCAATTTTGTCGACCCAGTAGATCGCCCCACTGTCAGGGCTTGACTGGGCGATGATCGTACTGAGCGGCACCAGAGCGCTCTCCTACCTGCGCTCCTCGATGCGGGCGGCCTTGCCGACCTTGTCCCTTAGGTAATAGAGTTTGGCCCTTCGCACCTTTCCGTGCCTCAGGACCTCGAACTTGTCGACGTTCGGCGAGTTGACCGGGAACGTCTTTTCGACGCCGACGCCGCTCGCCTGCTTGCGGATCGTGACGTTCTTCGCGACCCCGCCGTTGCGCACGGCGATCACCAAGCCTTCGAACACCTGGATTCGCTCTTTGCCGCCCTCACGCACCTTGATGTGTGCGCGCACCGTGTCACCGACCTTGATTTCGGGGACGTCGGGCTTGATGTGGTCTTTGGCGACCGCTTCCAGGATGGCCTGTTTGGACATGGTGCTACCTCCGGCTCGTGTGAACCGCGAACCCTCGAATTATATCTGATGGCCCGGCCGCTCCGGGCCCAGCCGGCCCCGGAGATAGGACTGTTCACCTGAAAGTCGCCGTGAACGTCCCCTCGAACCTGAGTCTGCCCTCGGGATCAAAGAGCGCGGTCGCGGCCCATCCGTGAGGGTGGCGGATCGAGCCCCCGATCGACAGCCGTCGGCCCTCTTCCGCCTCGGCCTCGAAGTGCAGCAGTTCTGTGACGGCGAAGAAACTGTCCATCGATTTCGGGTGCCTGATCTTGCTCGTAAACGGCGCGAGCGAGAGATCCAGCCCAGCCCACGACCCCGGCAGAGGGACCGCGCCAGAGCCAACGGTCATCATCGCGTAGGCCGGTGAAGTCCGCAGGCTCAGCGCTGCAAAGTCCGATCCCATGACTTGTCCAAATGAAAGTCCGGCCGCGAGGTTGGGCAGTGTGCCTGTCGCTTTCCACGCGTTCGGCCCGGCGACGGAGTCTTGGCTCGCAAATGGAACCAGACCGCTCGTCGGCGTCCACACGGACGCCTCGATCGACACCAGACCGCCGGTTCCGGCGCCCGACGTCGCTCCGCCGGGCCCCGAAGCCTGAACCGCGAACCCAGCCCCGACGTATGGCCGCAAATGACCGAACCCGGAGGGAAGTAGCAATCCTCCCGAAAGCCCGACTACGTCGGATCCCACAGTGTCGACGTAGTACGTCGACTGCACACGCTGGGAGTCGCCGTGCCCGTCGTCGACCTCGATCGCGACCGTGTGCCTCCCCTCGGTCGCTGACCAGGGCGCCTTCTGTACGAGCACCGCGTAGTCCTGGCCCGCACAGATCGGACAGAAGCCGACGGCCTCCGCAGGAAGCAACCGCCCGTCGATCCACACCTTCATGTTGCCGTCAGGGTCGAGCCCTGTAAACCGGAAAATGACCGAGACGTGCGGGATCGCCATGATCGTCCCTCTGTTCGGCGGGTACATGATGCGCAACTCTTGGCCCTGGTCGGTACCACCGAGCGCGATCGACGCGACAAGCGACGAAGAGAGGCAGAGTGCAAAAAGGATCAGTGCGCGGGTTCGCACGGGTGCTCTGACAGACTAAATGCGCGCCAGCCCGCGCGGTTCCTGTCAAGCGACTTCAGTCATTCAGCAGATCTACGTCGGCGGCGGTGAGTGCCGCCGTCGCGAGCAAGTCCGGCCGGTGCCTGCGGGTCCGTAGCAGTTGTTGCTGGCGGCGCCATCGCGCGATCTTCGCGTGGTCGCCGGACTTCAAGACCTCCGGCACTGACTCCCCCATGAACTCATCGGGCCGAGTGTAGAGTGGAAACCCCAACAGCCCGCCGGAGTGGCTGTCGTCCATGTGGCTCTCAGGATCACCCAGGACACCGGGCAGAAGGCGCACCACCGAGTCCGCCATCGCCAGCGCCGGCAGTTCGCCGCCTGTCAGCACAAAGTCGCCGATGGAGTACGTGTGGGTGGCGAGCCGCGTCCGCACCCGCTCGTCGACCCCCTCGTAGTGCCCGCACAGGAACACGATGTGAGACCGTGCAGAAAGCGACACTGCCTCCTTCTGTGTGTACCGTTCTCCGGCCGGGTCGCACAGCACGACTGCAGCGTCCTCTCCCGGCGCAAGCGAGTCCAGAGCCGCGCCGATCAGCGGTGCCATCATCACCATGCCGGGCCCTCCGCCGTAGTTCGTATCGTCCACGGACTTGTGCGGGTCGGAGGCGAAGTCGCGCGGGTTTGCCGTGCCGAACTGCACGGCCCCGGCCCGCTCGGCGCGGGCCATGATGCTGTGGGAGAGCGCCCCCTGCACCATCTCGGGAAACAGCGTCACGAAATCCACGCGGAGCATAGTCCGCAAGGTACCCCGGCCCATTGGCCGCTGGTAATATCAAGCCCGTTCAGGAGCGTTCAAACAGTGCCAGTACCGACCGATCTCAAGTACACGAAGTCGCACGAGTGGGTGCGAGTGGAAGGCGACACCGCGACCGTTGGAATCACAGACCACGCGCAGTCAGAACTCGGTGACATCGTCTTCGTCGACCTCCCAGAGGCGGGCCGCGCGCTCGGCGAGGGTGACACCTTCGGTACGGTCGAGAGCGTCAAGACGGTCTCCGATATCTACGCGCCGGTGGCGGGCGAGGTCGTCGAGACGAACGGTGCGCTCGGCGCGCAGTCGGAACTGGTCAACACCGACCCGTACGGCCAAGGGTGGATGGTCAAGATCAAAATCTCTGACCCTTCGCAGGTCGATGGCCTGCTCACGCCGGACGCCTATTCAGCCAGCCTCGACGACTGATGCCCTACATCCCGCACACCGAAGAAGACCGCCGGGCGATGCTCGATACGATCGGCGTCAAGTCGATCGAAGACCTCTTTGTAGAAATTCCCAAAGACCTGCGCATCGGTGGTCTAGACGTCCCGAACGCGCTCGATGAGCATGCGCTCTTTGCGCACCTTAAAGAACTCAGTGAGCGCAACGTCGACCTCACCAAGACGGTCTGCTTCCTCGGGGCAGGAATCTACGACCGCTTTATTCCGGCCTCAGTCGGCACCGTCATCTCGCGCGGCGAGTTCCTGACGGCGTACACGCCGTACCAGCCTGAAGAGTCGCAGGGCTACCTGCAGACGATTTACGAGTTTCAGACCATGGTCGCCGAACTCTACGGCATGGACCTCGCCAACGCGTCGATGTACGACGGCGGCACGGCGATGGCCGAGGCCGCGATCATGGCGAGCGGAATCACGGGCCGCGACACGGTCTATGTCTCGCACACCGTCCACCCGCACTACCGCCAGATCCTCGAGACCTACTGCTGGTCGATGGGCATGACCGTCCGAGAGATCGCGGCGACCGATGGCGCGACAAGCGGATACGACGCCATAGGCGACGACTCGGCGTGCGTCATCGTCCAGTACCCGAACTTCTACGGCGTGATCGAAGATTTGGCAAGCGCTCGAGACGCCGCCCACTCTGCGGGTGCGCAGTTCGTCGTCGTCGCGGACCCCACTGCGATGGGGATACTCCCACCGCCAGGCGAGTTCGACGCGGACATCGTCGTCGGCGAGGGCCAGCCGCTCGGGATCGCCATGGGCTACGGTGGTCCGCTCCTCGGACTTTTCGCGACCAAGACCGAACACGCCCGCCGCATCCCCGGCCGCATCGTCGGGCGCACGACAGACGAG
>DATLWQ010000230.1:0-3316 GCA_035576225.1 Fimbriimonadaceae bacterium
GGCAGAGGTGGGGGAAGGGGACTGCGCGAACGTTGAGCATCGGGCTGAGGATGTGCCCCTCGAGGTGGTGGACGCCGACGAGCGGAACCCGCCACGCGGTCGCGAGCGACTTTGCGGCGGTGAGCCCGACGCTGAGCGCGCCGATGAGGCCGGGCCGGTTTGTGACGGCGACCGCGTCCGGTCGCTTCTCACCGAGAGCCTCGCTGAGGACTGGGAGGACCGCCTCGACGTGGGCGCGTGCAGCGGCCTCGGGCACGACGCCGCCCCACTTCTTGTGGAGTTGCGCCTGCGAGGAGACGACGTTGGTCAGGACGGCGGTTCCTTCTAGGAGCGCGGCGCTTGTCTCGTCGCAACTCGTTTCGATGCCCAGTACGAGCCCGGGGAAGGTCGTCAAGGCTTCCAGCCTTCCAGATCGTTGAGCCACATGATGACGGCGTCCTCGCGGTTGTTCGGATAGTACGCCTTGCGCCTTCCTGCCGATCGGAAGCCGAGCCCATCGTAGAGCGCGATGGCGGCAGCGTTGCCCGCACGGACCTCGAGCGTGGCGCAAAGCGCTCCGCGGTCCCTGCTCCGCTCGAGCAGTTCAACGATCAGTCGCTTGCCGAGGCCCTGCCGCCTGAACTCCTCGGCGACGGCGACGGTGGTGATGTGGCACTCGTCCGCTACGATCCATGCGCCCGCGTACCCGATCACGCGGCCGTCCTTCTTGGCGACGATGAACTCGGAGGGCTCGTGGCCGATCTCCTGCTCGAACGACTTTCGCGACCAGGGTGATCCGTTCGCGCTCTTCTCGATCAAGAGGATCTGATCGATGTGCGAATCTTCGAGCGGAGCGAGGCTCGCACCTTTCAACGCTAGCCTCCCAGGTAAGCCTCTTTGACCTTGGGGTTGGTGAGCAGCGCCCTGCCGGTGTCGGAGAGCACGACGTTGCCGGTTTCGAGGACATAGGCGCGGTGCGCGATCTCCAGTGCGCGGTGCGCGTTCTGCTCGACGAGGAGGACTGTGGTGCCGTCGGAGTTGAGTTCGCCGATGATCGCAAAGATCTCTGTGACGAGGTTGGGTGCTAGGCCCATGCTCGGCTCATCGAGCAGGATGAGTTTTGGCTTGGACATGAGCGCGCGGCAGATGGCGAGCATCTGCTGCTCACCTCCCGAGAGGGTTCCCGCGCTCTGGCGGAGGCGCTCCTGGATCCTGGGGAAGTGCCCGGTCACCCTTTGCATGTCGTTGTCGATCTGGTCGTCGGTCCTCGTATAGGCGCCGAGTTGCAGGTTCTCGTAGACGCTCATGTTGGTGAAGATGCGACGGCCCTCTGGTGCCTGGCTGATCCCGTGTTGCACGATCTTGTCCGGGCTCAGAGAAGTGAGGTCCGTGCCCTGGAAGTCGATCGACCCCGTCCTAGGCCGGAGCAGCCCGCTGACCGTGCGTAGGAGCGTGCTCTTGCCGGCCCCGTTTGAGCCGATGATGGACACGATCTCTCCCTTGTTGACCTCGATACTGACGCCGTTGAGAGCCTGGATCGCACCGTAGAACACGTTGATGCCGTCGATTCGGAGCATGAGGCCGCATTTTATCTGAATCGCCGGTCCCGTCCCTAGAGTCCCCGTGCCGCAACCCGGCGGGCTCGCCCGGTGTAGCAATTCTGGAGGTTGCGGGCCCAAGGTCCACGGCGCTCCGGTAGGTAGAACTCGCGCGAGGCCTGTGGGAGGGCTTCGAGGAGAAAGGAACTCCAGATGAAGAAGATTGGCATTGGGATTCTCGCCATCGTGCTGTTGCTGGTGGTGGCTGCGGTGATGTCTCGTGGGACGAAGAAGGCGTCAAGCGTCGACTCCAAGACTGCGACGATCGAGAAGGGGACGTTGCTCTCGCAGGTCATCGAGACCGGTTCGCTCGACGCGGAGACTTCGGTCGAGGTCAAGAGCAAGGTCTCTGGCCGTGTGGCGAAACTGCTGGTGGACGAGGGCGACAAGGTCTCAGCCGGGCAACTGATCGCGGAGATCGACCCCGAGGAGTCGCAGTTCAGGGTCGGGCAGGACGAGGCGCGTCTCAAGGGCGCGCAGGCACAGGTCGACCGGCTGGCGGTCGAGATCGAGCAGCGGAAGGCGACCACGAAGACCAACTTGGAGAGGGCCAGTTCGCAAGTCGAGCAACTGAAACTTGAACTGGACGCCCAGCCCACGCTGACGCGCGTCAACATCGAGGCGGCCGAGACGGCCTATAACAACGCCGTCAAGGCGCGCGACCTCTTGCAGAAGGTGACGCAGCCAAACCAGCGGACCGCTGCACAGAGCAACCTCACGGAAGCGCAGTCCAACTATGAAAACGCTAGCGCCGAGCACGACCGGTCGGTGAAACTTCTTGCGAAGGGCTACATTTCGCAGAGGCAGTTCGACAACTCGGAAAACCAGTTGGAACTTGCTAAGGCGAGGCTCGCGACGGTGAAGGACCAACTCGACAGGCTCGATTCGCAGCAGAGACTCGAACTCGAGCAGGCGCAGGAGTCCGTCAAATCGGCAAAGGCCGGCCTGGACAAGGCGGTCGCGAACTCGTTCCAGGACAAGTCGAAACAGGAAGCGTATCAGCAGGCCCTAGCCAACAAACTCGACGCGCAGACTGCGATGCTCGACGTGAACGCCTTGGAGGCGACCATGGTGCAGAACAAGGCGACTGTCCAGCAGTTGCAGGACACGCTCAACGACAGCAAGCGGCTTCTGCGTGAGACGCAGATCAGGTCGCCGATCGACGGGATCGTGACGCGCCGGTTCGTGCAGATCGGAGAACTTGTCGCAAGCCTCAGCAGTTTTTCTTCGGGTACGCCGATCTTCCGCGTGGAGGACCGCTCGAAGATGCTGGTCAAACTGCAGATCAACGAGATCGACGTGGCGAAGTTGAAGTTGGGAATGAAGGCGAAGATCAACGTTGACGCGTTCCCGGACAAGGAGTACACGGGCGAGGTCTCCAAGATCGCACCGACGAGCGTCGGCGCCACCACCTCGCAGCAGCCCCAGACAGCCGCGGCCGCCGTCGTGAAGTACGAGGTCGAGATCGCGATGGATCCCACGGACGACCCGCTCAAGTCGGGCATGTCGGCCAAGTGCACGATGACTGTGCTCGACCGCAAGGACGTCGTCATGCTGCCGCGCCAGTTCGTTGGAAAGGACGACGACGGCAAGTACTACGTGATGTTGAGTCCGACAGACCCGAAGGACTCGAACGCCAAGTCTAAGAAGCAGGAGGTCACGGTCGGCGACACCTCGGCGACGTCGATGGAGATCCTCTCTGGCGCGAAGTTGGGCGCGAAGGTTGAACGGCCCGAGTA
>DATLWQ010000231.1:0-4737 GCA_035576225.1 Fimbriimonadaceae bacterium
CCACGGAGGGCGGCGATAAGGCACGAGAAACAGAACGTCGTCTCGGTTCCATCGATCGACTTTGCTTTGGCCGTAGACCGGTTGTAACGCGTCATCGACCAACCCTGAAGTCGAGACTGGCGTGTGTCGCCAGCCTGTGACGACAAAGCCTGCGATCTCGGGGGTCGCGTAAACCGCTTCCATCACACGACTCCTTACCCAGCCCCTCTTCGATTTGGAGGACGCGATAAGAGCGCTGTTGTCGCAGTTCGCCCATCGAGACTCGGCGAGAACGCGCGGGAGGTCGTACTGCCAGCGAACGCCCTGGTCGTTCAGCGCTGGGTCTGCGCTCGCCCAGTAGGGGGCCTCTTGCTTCAGTCGCGCGAGGTCGCGGTGGACGTCGAAGTCACAGAATTCGCCGAGGAGGATCGGCCTCTGCTCACGCGCGCCTGGGCGGAGGCTCTCCAACACAGGAGGGTAGAAGTGCGTGTCGCAATAGGGGTGAAAGTCGTCGAAGGTGCCGAACTCCCGCAGGTCGCCACCGTACATCTCGGCGCCTCCCGAGTTGTCTTTTACGAGGGGGCATCCGGTTTCGTCTTTGACCATTTGGACAAGACGCCTGCGAAACTCGGGCGGCGTCGACCCGCTGAGTTCGCAGCCGACCGTCCACGCGACAATGCAACTGTGGCGACGGAACTGGCGGACGATTCGACCGAGTTCCTCCTCCATTTTGTCGAGCCCCGAGGGATCGGGGTCCCAGAGCGGAAGTTCGAGCCAAGCGAACATGCCCTCTTCCTCCAGGATCTCGAAGAAGCGGTGGCGCGGCACCCAAAGGCAGAACTTGATCGTGTTGAATCCGAGACTCTTGGCCGTACTTACCTCTTGCCTGACATCGTCGTCCGTGGGGTTGGTGTGGCCGAGTTCGGGGTACCAGCCCCAGGAGAGCACACCGCGCATGAAGAACGGCTTGCCGTCGACCATCAAGTGTGTGCCGTCGGCCACAACGCGCGATTGCGGCGCGGGTGGTAGATCTTCGCACGGGTCGGCCTGTGACCTGACGACGCGCACTGCTCCATAGATTCCACCAAAGGTGTTGAATACGTAGGGTAGGAAGCCGCTGAGCACTCTTCGAACCGGGAACGTTTCACCGCCGTTCTTGGTGACGCGCACTTCGACGTTCACATTGCGCCCTTGGTGGCCCCTGAGCGGCACGGAGAAGGCGTCCCAGATCCCTTCGTGCTGTGCGACAGGTTCGCCATCGAAGAGCACCTCTGCGCGGAAGGAGACGCCTTCGAACACAAGCCACTCGTCGTCATGGGCGACATCGATCTCGGTGCGGTAGATCGCCGGGCCCTCCCATTTTACGGGCACGTCTTGGCGCCACGCGTGAGGGAGGGAGACGGGCTGTGGCCCCTCTCCGTAGTCGACTGTCCAGTTCATCGCTCGATCGTCACCGTCCCTGGCCCGCCCTCGTCACCAAGCACGGTGATTGCGATGGGCATGAACTGCTTGATGACCCAGGCCATTGTGACGAGCCTTTTTGGTGAGCATGGGGGTCGTCATCTCGGTGCGGCCCTCTGCCTGCGCGGCGACGAGGAGCAGTTGATCGGCGACGTGGGCGTCGACGGTGGCGTCGGTGTCGAACCACTCCATAAACCTCAGGAAAGCGAGGTTCGCGGTCTCGTCGACGATCTGGTCGCGTGCGAGCGCGGCGGTGCCGCTTCCGAAGCCGCGTTCGAACTCTGCCCAGACTGTGACTGTGACGCCTTTGGACTTCGACGAGTGGTCGAGCACGTCGATCTCGAGGCTCAGTCCGTGCCTATTGGCCATCTCCTCGAGCGCCGAGGCGGCGGTCACGCCGACGCGCTCGGGCATGTCGCCGGTGCTAACGACCGCGCCCGCGGCCACGAGATCACCGCGGGAAGAGAAGTCGGCGGCCTTGAGTGCGCTCGGCTCGATCTCAAGGACGACCTCGCCTTTTGCCGCGTAACCAAATCCTGCGTCGACGAGTTGTGGGAAGAGGTAGAGGCCGAACCTCCGCATTGCGGGCACCGTCACGCGCTCGAAGGCATCGAAGCAGACGGTGCGCTCGTTGTGGGTCTCCGCACGGACGGCGACCTCGCTGTAGGCACCGGCTCGGGTGAGGACTGGAGCGATCGAGCCCAAGAGGACAAGGGCGTTGCCGGGCACCTTGCCCTTGTCCTGCACCGAGACGTCGTACATGCCGTTGACCGGCTGGGGCAGTGTCTTGGGGAGGAAGACGAACTCTGTCGCGCCGAGCCCGGCGCCCTCGACCTCGGCGCGCGTACTGTCGGCGAGCGCCTCGATCAGGGTGATGTCTTCGGCCGTCAGGCCCTGTTTGCGCAGGCCACCGCGCACGGAGTAGACCTGGAGCGGCTGCTGAGTGACGCAGGACATGGCGACAGCTGTGCGTACGAGCGCGCCGCCGCCTTCACCGTGCGAGCCGTTGATGACGATCGTCTCGAGGGGCACCGACATGTGGGCCTTAGGCCTTCATCTTGAAGAACATGAACTCCAAGAAGCGCACGAGGTAGGCGTAGAAGATCAGGAACAGGGCCACAAGGACGATCTCGGCGTAGGGAATGACGCCCCCGGAGACGCTGGTGGACTTGGAAAGGTCTTGTGCGACTCCTGTGGCGGTCTTGAACGTAGCCTTGCCGACTGCGCTGTCCGCATTGACGAGCCAGCCCTGGACGACCGCTTTGAGCGGCTCGTGGAGGATGAGAAAGAGGGCGACCGTGCCCACGGCCGCGATCACCATCGAAGCCTTGTACTTGTGCTTCTGGTGCTCGTTGTAGATGACGCACTGGCGACATCGCTCGGCCTTCTGACCGGGCGTGAGTTTCGAGTTTCTGGGGATGAACTTGGCGGCTGCGACGATGTCACTGGGGATGACCTTGCCCTCCATCGCGTTTTGGATGACGGCCTCCTCGCACATACAGCCGACGCGCTCCTGCCAGCAGGTCCTCCTGGAGTGGTAGATGGGACAGCGCTCACGCACGAACTTTCGGCAATAGGGCAGTTGCCAGCACTTGCCGAGGAAGACGTTGCGGATGTCCTTTTCCTCTTTGATCCCTTTGCCGAACTTGAGTTGGTCGGCCTTTGCGCCCTCTTTGGCCCTCAGGCGCATACGGTTGACCAGGTCGACCAGGAGATCAATGGCACCGATGACAAAGATCGGAACTCCGGCCGTGCTGATCGCACCGATCGCCTTGAACGAGGTATCGGTCGCCAGTTCGCCGATGAGACCTGGCAAGTAGGAGGTGGAAAAGTAGAGCGCGCCACCTACTATGAGCAGGAGCGGACCAAGCGTCTCCTCTCCCCACCACAGCCATGTAACACAGAGCGAGGCCACCAGTCCGCCGATGATGGCGACCTGTCCGAAGGTGTCGATGTTGGACGCGGCTTGCGTCACGACCTGCTTGGAACTCTCCGCCGCCGCGTTGGAGGTGTAGATGAGGAAGATGACCCCCACGACGAGAGCGGCAGTGCCGACGTAGACACCGAGTTTGCAGACGGAGTCGATAAACCCGCCGAGCGATTCGCTGATGTTCAAGCTTGAGTCGTGTCTGGACATGCCAATCCTCCTACTTCTTGCTGGTGCGCTCGAGGTACTCCCCGGTCCGCGTGTCGACTTTGATCCTATCCCCCTCCGCTATGTGGAACGGCACTTGCACGGTCGCACCCGATTCGAGTTTAGCAGGCTTTGTGGCTCCTCCGCCGACAGTGTCGCCTTTGAACGCGGGATCTGTCTCGGTGACTGTGAGTTCCACGAAGTTGGGAACTTCGTAGCCGAGGATCTGGCCGTCGGCGACGAGCGCTTGGATCTCCATCTCCTCCATGAGGTACTTCGCGCTGTCACCGATCACCGAGGCTGCGACCGGGTTTTGCTCGTAGGTCTCCAGATCCATGAGGACGAGTTCGTCGCCCTGGCGGTAGAGGAACTGGTACGCCTTCTTCTCCAAATAGGCGGAGTCCATCTTCTCTCCGGCCCGGAAGGTCTTCTCCACTGTCGCGCCTGTTCGTAGGCGTTTGAGCTTGGTACGGACGAACGCACCGCCCTTTCCAGGCTTGACGTGCTGGAAATCGATGATCTGATGGACCTCGCCGTCCAGGTAGATCGCAAGGCCGCCTCTGAAGTCGCTCGTATCAATCGCCAAGGGAAAACACCGCCGAAGGAGCCTTAAGGATATCCGCTCCGAACGGACGCTAGCCTGGCGAGCGGCCCATTTATGGCAAATAGTTCCGCGGGTTCTTCGGTACGCCGTTGACACGGACCTCAAAGTGGAGGTGTGGCCCGGTTGCAAGGCCGGTGGAACCGACGAGAGCGATCTTGTCCCCCATCGTCACCCTGTCTCCGGCGGACACATAGAGGACCGAGCAGTGCCCGTACAGTGTCGAAATCCCTCCTCCGTGGTCGATGACAATGGTGTTTCCGTAGCCGCTCACCCACCCTGCGGTGATCACAACGCCCGAGGCCGCGGCGTGGATCGGCGAGTGGTTCGGCGCACCGATGTCGATGCCGTCGTGCATGCGGTACCGGTGCAGGATCGGATGGTAGCGCCTCCCAAAGCCGCTGGTGTAGGGCCCCGTGGCAGGCTTGATCATGATGCCGTCGAACCTGAGTTCGTCGACCGTGCCCTCCCTCCCGTGCTGGTAGTCCCGAATGCGGGAGGTGAGGATCATGCTTTCTCGATCCCACTCGGCGTACTCCTTCTCCAGTTGGATTTTCTGGCT
>DATLWQ010000232.1:0-10096 GCA_035576225.1 Fimbriimonadaceae bacterium
AGGATCCCGACGAGATCTACGTGACAGGAAACCTGATGCTCCACTCGACGGACGGAGGGGCGACGTTCGAATCGATGACAAGGGGCATCCACGTCGATAAGCACGTCCTCTGGATCGACCCGCGCGACACGGACAGGATCATCGATGGCAACGACGGTGGCCCGTACCTGAGCATGGACCATGGCAAGACTTGGCGACACCTGAACAACATCGCCGTCGGTCAGTGGACGACCCTCGCGCTCGATACGAAGAACCCGTACAACATCTACGGCGGCCTGCAGGACAACGGGACCAAGAAGGGATCGATCAATTACCGACCGGGAATCGACGACCTTTCCGACTGGACGAACGTGGGCGGAGGCGACGGGAGCCAGGTCGCGGTCGACCCGCGCGACGGCGGCGACCTCATCTACGTGTCCTCGCAGTTCGGCGCGTTTATGGCGTACAACCAGAAGACGGGGGAGCGGTGGTCGGTGCGACCGAGGGGACAAGACCTGCGTTTCAACTGGCTGGCACCGATCAAGATCAGCAACTTCCACCCGGACATCATCTACATCGGTTCGCAGTACCTGCACCGGTCCTTCAACCAGGGGCACACGTGGGAGACGATCAGCCCGGACCTTACCAAGAACCTGCCGAACGGCGACGTTCCGTTTTCGACGCTGACCGCCATCGACGAAAGTCCGTTCAAGTTCGGCGTCATCTACACCGGGGCTGACGACGGCTCGGTCAAGGTGACCAAGGACGGCGGCGTCACATGGACGGACATCCCGACTCCTGCGCCCGACCGCTGGGTCACGCGCATCATCGCGAGCCAGCACGACGCAGCCACCGTCTACTGCACGCAGAACGGTTACCGGGAGGACGAATGGACCCCGTACGTTTGGAAGTCGACCGACTATGGCCACACGTGGACGTCCATCGCGGATGGGCTTCCTTTCGAGCCGGTCAACACGATCCGCGAGGACCCTAAGGACGCCAAGCGTCTTTTCGTCGGCACGGACCTCGGCGTTTTCGTCTCGATCGACGGCGGCAAGTCATGGATGACCTATGGCGGCGGGCTCCCACACGTAGCGGTCCACGACCTCGCGATCCAGGACAAGGCCAGGGACCTCGTCGCGGCGACGCACGGGCGCAGCGCCTGGGTCATCGACCTCGAGCCGCTGGACGACCTGACGCCCGAGATCATGGCGTCCAACCTCCATGTGTGGTCTGTGGACGACTTGACACGGCGCGACTCTTGGGGATACGACCGCAAGCGCGACTGGGACAAGAGCGAACCGAACGAGCCCAAAGTCAGCGGACGGTTCTGGAGCAAGGCGAGCGGCAAGGCGACGATCAAGATCATCGACGAGAGCGGCAATACGGTCAAAGAAGAGCAGATCGACGCAGTGCCCGGGTTCAACTTCTACGAGATTGGAACCCAGACTAAACCGCGCGCATCTGCCGATCCCAACAAGGTCGCAGACCCCAAAACGCTCCAGCAGGCGCTTGCAGACCCGTACTCGCGGCCCGAATACATCCCGAAAGGCAAGTACACATTGGAAATCTCGATCAACGGCAAGACCGGATCGACCGAGTTCCAGGTCCGCTAGCGAGAACGGCAGGCCGAGGCCATCTTGAGGACCATCTCCTCGATGGTCTCGGTCGGGCTGTAGGCGGGGACGAGGCCCTTGGTCTTCGCGTCGGCCTCTACGAGCGCATCGAAGACCGCGCGGATCTGTTCGAGGCTGATCTTGCGTGCCGCCCGCACCGCCCTGTTCCTCGACCAGTCCCTCTCCTCGTTGATCCTCGGCTTGCTCGGCAACATTGAAAGCACTGCGGGCACCGGGTCGCTCGCTGGGCAGTCTGCGTCGAGGCACAGCCTTGCCTGCCAAATGACGCGGAACTGCCGAGCGATCGTCGGAAAGATCCTGCTGAACATCTGCCCCTGGATCTTGCTGTTTCTGCTGACCAGCGTGCGCACCTGCTTGAGGGCAGTGCCCGAGTCGCCAGCGACGATCGCGTCCACGAGTTGGTAGACGTTGTAGTCCTGTTCCGGCGCAACGGCCTCTAACACGTCGCGATCCGTGACGGTCTGAGAGTCGCCGACATAAAGCAGGACCTTCTCCAGTTCCGCCATGCCGATCGTCGCGCTGCCACCGACCATCTCTGAAAGCAGCCCCGCCGTCGCCTTCGTCATCTGCTTGCCGCGCTCTTTGGCGATGCGCTGCATCTCAGCCGAGACGTCGCCCTTCTTCGGCTCAGTCTCAGGAATCTCTCCACCCGCCGAGCGGACGATCTCGATCCACCTTGCGCCGACAGACGTCAGGCGCCTCTGTTTGTCCTCGTCTCCCGCTTCGTCGTCGAGCACGAGGATCAAGAGCGCCGTCTCAGGCAGCGCGCGAAGTTCCTTGACGAACGGGTGATCCTTCGACTTTGGCTTTTCAGTCCACTCTTTGGCGGGATCCACACGACTTAGGTTGCGTACAACGACGACGCGCCGGTCACTCAGAAACGGCACGCTCGATGCGCTGCCGACCCACTCGAGCGGGCTCTTTTCGTCGGCCGTGAAGACGAGCGCCTCCTCGTCGTCCTGGCCCTCGAGCACCGCGGAGAGGATCTCTTCCAGCGCAGCACGGCGATAGACGCCCTCTGTCCCAGTGAGCAAGACCAGCGGCTTTTTGCAGACCTTCTTCGCGTCGAACGCCACGTGCCGATTATGCCTTGTTGGAGGACCTACGGCTCAAAGCCGACTTGAGGTCGGCGATCGCCTTCGACAGACGTCCTAGTTCGTCCCTCGATGGGATGTCCTTCGCGAACATCGCGACTTCGAAGTCCTTGACCATCGACAGGGCCGACTGGTAGGTCTCACCGAGTCGCGGGCCGACTGCCAAAACGTACTCCCTTGTCGTCTGGCTGAACCGTTTGGGCGTACCCACGGCCTTCTCGATCAAGCGATAGAAGTTTGAGTGCAGCCGCGAGACCTCTCCCGCAGCGCGAACCGCCTTCGCGTCCGCGGTCATAGTCCTATGGCGGATCATGTTGACGACCGGCAGCGCCAACGCGATCAACAGCGCTCCACCAAGCAAGATCTTGAACCACGTCGTTCGGTAGAACGCCAGCGTGTTACCTGCCGAGCCGCGTTCGCCGCCATCGAAACTCGGTGCGCCCTCAGTCGGGTCGAACACCACCCACCCTGCGTCTTGGAAATAGATCTCGCACCATGCGTGATAGTCGCGCGCCTCGACGGTGAAGAACCCCTCGCTGTCGCGCTCAGGGTTGTTGATGATGTAGCCGATCGTGTATCGCGTCGGCAGACCGACCGATCGCGCCATCAGCGCCATACTGCTGGCGAAGAGGTCGCAGTAGCCCTCGTGGCTCTCGAAGAGGAAGTACTTGACCGGGTCTACGTCCCGTGGAGTGCGCGGCGCGAGCGTGTTGTACTCGACGCGGCCCTCGATCGCCTTCTTGATCGCCTCGGCCTTTTCTAAGTCTGTCTTCGCCCCCTCTGTGACGCGGTAGGCGAGGTCTCGGACCTTGGCCGGAATCTTGGCCCTGTTGAGCAAGATCGACTTGGCGAAGGTCAGCGATTTTGGAAGTACCGCCTTTGCGTCTTCCTCAGGCTGGTTCGGCACTTCCGCGTAGACCTGCAGCCTGTCGTTCGTCTGCAGAGGCTTTTCCAGCGACACCCATCCCTGCGGCAGGACATTGAGTTGCGAAGGGTCTGCCATCACTTCGACGACCGGGCCGGGAGCCATGATCGTCTGGAAGTCGTTGTTCGCGTGCTTGAACTCGAACGAAATGGTCCGCGGATTCTTGATGACCTCCTGGGGCGGGCCAGGCAGCCCGGGCCAAATGAGGGTGCCATCGTGCGGGCCGACGTCGCTTGGCGAAGGCTTGCGGATCTTCAAAGGTGAGTCTGCCGGGATGCTGACCGGCGTCGCGCGCCAGCCGGTCCCCGTGTAGGTCGAAAACGTGTTGAGGCGCAGATAGCGGGGCTGGTCGATCTTGACCTTGATCACCGTCTGCGTGGTGAGCGGGATCGCACCTGTCCCGATCCTCACGTCTGCGGGCTCTTGCGACTGGGATGCGGCGTTCCTCTGCTGCGTCTGCGGCATCGCGACCTGGACCTGTCCAGCCACGTCCTGCAGCGAGTTTTGCAGGAGCGGTCCTCCGATAAAACTGAAGAGAATGATTGCGAGGGCCGAAGCGAGCGCCCACTCGGGGCCCGCCATCCACTTCCAAGCGCCGCGCCTGAGCAGTTCAGGTTCTGACGCCCCTGCAAGCATCGCACGATCAATCATCGCCCTCTGGTGCACCCGCGAGTACAGGAACGCGATTGTCACCATGAAGACGAAGAACAGACCCGTCGCCGCCGGGAACGTGTCGAACGTGCCGACTAGGCCAAACAGAGCGATGCAGGGCAGGGTCAGGAAGAGCAGCGTCTGATCGCGCCACGCGAAGAAGTTCCCAACGACGAGCACCCAACAGAGGACCGCCGCGGCGATCAGTGCAGACGGAAAGCCGCCGCCCGGCAACATGTCGTTGAGTTGGTTGACGAGCGCCGTCGTCGCCACGCCGCCGAGCGCCCAGAAGTAACTGTCGTAGTTGACCAGTCTGGTCTTGCGCGCAGAGCGCGCAATCGCATAGCCTGAGAACGCCGTCACCACCACCGCTATCGAGAAGAACGTGGCGAGCATGGCGTTGCCCAGGCTCATGCCGATCGAATAGACGGCCAGAATGCAAGCCAGCGCAGCCAGCGCGTGGTCGAGGGGCCCGATGTTGGTGTCGAACTTTCTCATCCCAGCGTCTCCACCCGCGGCATCATGTGGACCTCGGCGCCCGCCGCCTCCAGCCGCGCCAGGAACGTCGGGTCGGCGGCGTTCGCCACGCCAGACTTGCTAGCCCGCTCGTCATAGTCGTTGCAGTCGTAGACCAGGCAGACGAAATGGACGTCCGGGAAGGACATGATCACTTCAGGCAACCGCGCGTCTTGCACTGCGATCATCGCAATGACGGTCATTCCGGTGGTGAGTTGGCGCTTGCTGTCGTCGATGTCTTCGCTGATCTGCTTCTCGGAGTCGGCATGGAGGTCCGTCAGGATCTCGCGGACGTCGCGTATACGCGCCTCTGGGTGGGACGTCGCCATGTTCGAGTCCTCTTGAACCGGGAACCCGATGAACGCGCCGCTTTGAAGGTACTGCTCTGAGAGATAGAGCGCATGGCCGCACATCGCCTCGAGGGTCGACGCCAGTTCGTTGCCTACCTCGGTTCCAACCTTGCGCTGGATGAAGAAACTCATTGCGACTCCAGAGCCAGTCTCAAACTCCTTCACCATCAATTTGCCGGTCCTCGCGCTGGACTTCCAGTGGACATATCGCAGCGGGTCACCTGGCGAATACTCGCGGATCGTGCGCGGCTCAAGCCCCGCACCCTTGGCACGGCCGCTCTCCATGTCGCTCACTCCCCAGCCGGCGACCGGCGATATCTCGAGCGAGACGGGGATCGGCGCAGGGTAGACGGTCAGTTCCACCGGATCGCTCTTGTAAGTCTTTTCGCGGTTGACGAGGCCGAGCGCGTCCGTGCCCCGCACGCGAAGACCCGACCACTTGTATCTCCCTCGACGCATCGGCCTGAACGTGTACCGAGTCTGGATCGGCTGGTCGTACGAAGGTGCGATCGGGAGGCTCGGCCGGACGCCCTTAGCAACGAGGTTCTTGGGGAGGCGGTCAAAGACCGTGATCAGCGGGCGCATGATGCGTCGCTCGCTCCAGACCGTGATTTCGACAGTCACCGGCTCGCCCACCTGCACAGCCGGAGGCGCAAACCTTTCAAAACGGAGCGACCTGACGGAGAGCCACGCCTGGAGCGTCGACGCACCGAGCGTCGCAAGGACCGCCGTGACCATGTAGAACAGTGGTGGCGAGTTCACCAGGATCGCCATCACCATAAAGAACAGTGATGCGATGGACAAAGCAAACGACGCGTACCTGTTCATGAAGCGAGCCTAGTGGGCAGGGACGGGGGTCGGAACGACCTCCAAGACTTGTTTGACGATGTCTTCGCCGACGAGGCCGCGCGCACGAACCTCACCGCGTACCATGAGCCTGTGCCCAAGGACCATCGCTGCGACCGCTTTGACGTCGTCCGGCCTGACGAACTCGGAGCCCTCGAACGCCGCGTGCGCCTGTGCTGCGTGCATGACGTATAGCGAGCCGCGCGGAGAGGCGCCAAGGGTCAGTTGGCTGTTCTCGCGCGTCGCGCGGACGATATCGACGCAGTACTCGCGGATCGACTCGTGGACGAAGACCTCGCGGACGATCCGCTGGGCATCCATGACCTCTTGCGTGGTTACGACCTGGCCTACCTTATCCAGGGGATTGTCGACACGCTGGTGATCGAGTATGTCGGTTTCGGCGGAGCGGCTCGGATAACCAAGCGAGACCCTGGCGAAGAACCGGTCCAACTGCGCTTCAGGCAGCGGATAGGTTCCGGTCATTTCGATGTTGTTCTGGGTGGCGAATACGTAGAAGGGCTCTGGCAGTTTCCGCGTCATGCCGTCGCTGGTGACCTGCCGCTCTTCCATCGCCTCCAACAGCGCCGACTGCGTCTTGGGAGTCGCGCGATTGATCTCATCGACGAGCACGACGTTGGCGAAGAGCGGGCCCTCGCGAAACTCGAAGTTGCCCTCCTTCTGGTTGTAGATCGAAGAGCCGGTGATGTCGCTCGGGAGCAGGTCGGGCGTGAACTGGATGCGTCGGAACTCGCCGGCCATCGTCTTGGCGATCGCCTTTGCGAGCGTGGTCTTTCCGACGCCGGGAACGTCCTCGATAAGCAGGTGCCCGCCGCACAGGAGCACGAGGGTCGAGTCAATGATCGTTTCTTCTTTGCCCTCGATCGCTCGGCCCACTTCTTGGACGATCGATTGCGATAGTTTGCCGATGTCAGATGCCTTTAAAGCCAAAACAGGTTCCTCACTACAAGTATCTCCGATCCAGGCTCTCTCATGGGTAAATGAGCAGGAGCGCCAGGGGTTCCAGAAAGACTACTTCGGAGAGTCGCGCCTGGGTTCCTATCGGTCTTCCAGGCTGGGCAGGCTCGCCGCCGCGACCGCCTGCCCGACCCTCCTGGTCTTATCGTCAGGGAGAACAGTTTTGATCTTGGACGCAAGCCGTGGGAACTCGGTTTCTAGGACCCGGTCGGCTTGCTCGAGGATGATCGCCCCTCCCTCCCCACTGACGACGCGGCCGAGCACCAGCACCGTCTCCAGATCGTAGAACTCGGCGTAGTGCGCAAGCGCGTACCCACAATAGACACCGATCGTCTCCCAGACCCGTCTTGCGCCCTCGTGACCGGATTCGAGAGCGTGCTGGGCAATCTTCAGTTTTTCGGCGAGAACGTCGCTACCGTGGAGATCGATTCCTGCTCGGTCCGCAAGTCGGAACACCGCCTGTTGGGTCAGGTACTGCACACCGCACCCGACGTCGCCCGACCATTCGTCGGCGGGGGCGTCAACCGCATAGTCGACCGGGGCGAAGGCGAGTTCGTTGAGCCAGCCAGTGATGTTGCCCTGTGCGTCGACGTAGCCAGCCGCCTCGCTCGACCCCATCGCGATCCCGAGCAGCCGCCCTACTCCGAGCGACATCGCTCCGGCGAGCGCGGTCACGTCGCCGTCGTTGGCTACTTCGACCGGCACGCCGTACTCCTTGGCGACGCGGAGAAAGATGTCGCGCGCCTTCGGATAGTCGCGCTCGCTGACGCCGCGGAAGAGCGACGACACCATGATCTTGTTTTCAACGAGCACGCCTGCTGTGCTGCCGCCGATTGCGTCGATCTTTGGCAAGTGCCTCGCTGCCGCGTCGATCCCGGCCTTGAGTTCGCGATAGTGGTACTCAGGGTCGCTGTTGCCGCGCGGATCCCAGACTGTCTCCTCGGTAAATACTGGCTCACCGTCGATCAGCGCAGCGACCTTGCGATCGCTCGCCCCAAGGTCGAAGCCGATCCTACAGCCCTCCAGGTTGCGTCCGATAGGCAGAGACGACATAGTGGATAAAGGAACATCTTCCGGCGAGGCGCGCACGACCTCGATCGGCTTGCCGTACATCCTCTTGCCGACGGTCTCGACGTCGAACGCGAGACGTCCCTTGGCGGAATAGGTTTGCTTTACGTGCTCGTAGGCGTCATGCGGGCCGCCGATCGTGACAGTGTGGCCGCCGCGCTGCCAAAGAAGGAACTTGACCGTGCGCTCGACCATCGCTGCGTTGAGAGGGGCGGCCTGATGGCCCTCCGGAAAGAGGTCCAGGTCGTGACGAGTAAACACACCTTCCCCTCTTTCAAGTCCGATCGCACATGGAACAGGGCCCGCTTCATTAGCCATGCGCCGAAAGTTCTCGTTCGCGACCGACGCCGGAGCGAAGCCGTCGTCCAACGGCGGTTTCACACGTGGATAACCGAGTTGAGCGAGAGACTGAGCCATTCCGGCAGGCGAGGTTACCATCAGGCATAATCAGCGGGTGCCAGTGACGAGCGTCGTCGGAGTCGACCTGGGCGGAACGAACGTGCGCGCCGCCGTGTTTTCCAGCCGTGGCGAGCGGCTGTCCCCGGTCTCGAGCAGGCCATCGCACGCAGAACTTGGGGCGAACGAGACGCTCGCAGCCGTCGCGGAGAGCGTGGAAGAATGTACGAAGGGACGCAAAGCCGGAAGGATCGGGCTCGCGATACCTGGACACGCGGACGACGTCGCAGGCGTCGTGCGTTGGTCACCTAACTTTGGCGTGCGCAAGGACGGCGTACTGCACTATTGGAAGAACGTGCAGGTGCGCAAGCCTCTAGAACGGATGACCGGGCTCCCCGTGACACTGGCCAATGACGCAAACGCGGCCGCGATCGGCGAGTACCGCTTCGGCACGGGAAATGGAAACGCGTCTTGCCTCGTCATGCTCACCTTGGGGACCGGTATCGGCGGTGGGGTGGTGCTGTCGCCGAAGAGCGTGCAGGGAAAGGCGAGCGGTCCGCTTGTTCTGGTCGGCGGCAACATGGGCGGAGCGGAACTCGGACACGTCATGGTCCAGCGCGGGGGCCTTGACAGCAGCGCAGGGATCTACGGCACCCTCGAGGCGTACTGCCAACGTGACGCGATCATTGCCCGTGCGCAGCACAAACTCGTGCGCGGGAGGACTTCCCTGTTGAACGACGTGGCAGAGGGTGACCTGGGCCGACTCACGCCGGAACACATCACCCGTGCAGCCAATAGAGGGGACGAGGTCGCGCAGGAGGTGTGGCGAGAAATCGGCGGCTACCTCGGTGCGGCAGTCGGCAGCCTGATCAACGTCTTTGCTCCTGACGTCTTCGCGATCGGCGGCCAAATCTCCGGTGCGGGCAAGTGGCTCTTCGAACCACAAGGAGGAAGCCCGGAACGTCGCTGTGCCATCGCTGTTCAAGGACTGCCGCATCCTCAGGGCCAAGCGCGCCTCCGACGCCGGGATGATCGGGGCCGCCGCGGTCGCATTGGAGGTGAGATGAATAAGGAACTTTCCTTCGAGCGGACTGAGGTCGAAATAGAAGGCGGCAGAACTCTTTACCTCTACACCTTCGAGGAGGAGAGTCTAGAGGCTGGGGACGACGACCCGGCGTAGGTATCCTTTCAGGCCAGGAACCGAAAGAAATGACCGAAGTGATCATGCCCAAGATGGGCGATGGGATGGAAGAAGGCACCCTGCTCGAGTGGCTGAAGTCCGACGGCGATGCCGTCAAGAGCGGCGAGGTCATCGGCAACATCCAGACCGACAAGGCGACGCTTGAACTCGAGTCGCCTGGCAGCGGCACGCTCACCGGCTTCCTCATTTCGGCGGGCGAGACCGTCCCGGTCGGCAAACCGATCGCAGCGATCCTCAAGTCCGGCGAGTCTCTGCCAGCCAACTGGGGTTCCGCGGCCGCGCCTGCTAAGACTGAAAAGAAGGAGGAGAAGAAGGCGGAGCCAGCACCGCAGGCGGCGGTGGAGCCCGCTGTCGCGGCGGTCGTCGGCGCACCGAACGGACAGAGCGGACGCGTCAAAGCGAGCCCGCTCGCAAAAAGGCTCGCGGCGGAGTCCGGCGTCGACATTGCCAACCTCGTG
>DATLWQ010000233.1:0-5291 GCA_035576225.1 Fimbriimonadaceae bacterium
CAGAGATCTCTGGGATCGCCAAAGCGACCCTGGAAGGATCACTGCGCGGAGTCCTCGCGACCCTGACGCCGGAACAACTCAACGAGGACCGCAACGCGTTCGCGCAGGAACTCGTTCAGGAAGTCGAGGCGGACATGACCGCCCTCGGGCTCGTCGTGGACACGCTCAAGATCCAAAACATCACGGACGACGTCAAGTACCTCGATTCGATCGGACGCATCCGCAACGCGGAACTGCAGAGCACTTCGCGCATCGCCGAAGCCGTCGCCCGCGCCGACGCAGTTGTTCGCAACGCGGAGAACAACGAGCAGGAGGTCAGGGCCGAAATCACGGCCGCGACGGACGTCGCCAAAGCCGACGCCGAGAAGAACCTCGCTGAGATACTGTCGCGGCGCGGCGCCGTCGTCGCCGAAGAGCAGGCGGCCGTCGCAGCGCTCGTCGCACAGGCGGAGGCCGAGGTCGAAGTCCAGAAGGCCCGCATCGAGCAGGTGCGCAACCAACTGGACGCAGACGTCATTCAGCCCGCGAAGGCCGAGTGCGAGGCGATGGAACAGCAGGCGAAGGCGAAGGTCGCGCCGATCATCGAGGACGGCAAAGCGAGGGCCGAAGCCCTGCGCAGCATGTCCAAGTCGTGGCGCGACGCGGGTGACCAGGCCCGTGAGATCTTCCTGCTACAAAAGATCGAGCCGATCATCGACAAGATCACAGACACAATCAGCGAGGCCAAGATCGACAAGGTCACGGTCATCGACTCGCGTGCGGGCGGCAACATCGACGCCGCGCGGCTGCTTGCGCTCAGCGAGCAGGTCAAGGAGGTCTTCGGGATCGACGTCGTCTCCAAACTTCAGGAGATGTCGAAGACGAAGAAGAACGAACGGCCCGCGCCGATCAAGCAGATCGTGCAGGAGCAGTCGCCAGAGCCTCCACCGCAAAAGGCGTAGTAGCGGTCTGGAACAACCAAGAGAGCGCGCGGCAATTCTGCCGCGCGCTCAGTTCGTTTTGGCCTTCCGCTTACGCGGGAGTCATCGTCTTGACCTGCGCGTAGGTCGCCTTGAGCGATTCCGCGCTCTTGTGCAGGCCCTCGCGCTCGGTCTCGTTGACCGCGGGCTCCCAGACGGAGACCACGCCGTGCCGGCCGACCACAGTCGGCAGCGACAGCGAGATGTCTTTGATTCCGAGCGTGCCGGTCTGGTGGCTGCTCACGGGCAGCAAGCGACCGTCGTCGAGCGCGATGCCCTCGACGACCTCCTTGATCGCGATGCCGACGGCGCGGCCAGCGCCGCCCTTCTGCGAGATCACCATCGCACCGGACTTCTTCGTCGTGTCGAAGAGCGTGTCCGCCGACGAGTCGTTCCAGCCGGGGATCGACTGGATCGAGATGCCGTTCACGGTCGCAGAGGACCAGATCGGCACCATCGAGTCGCCGTGCTCGCCCAGGATCAGCGCCTTCACGTCCATCGCTCCGACCCCAAAGTGGTCGGCGATCAGGCTACGGAAGCGCGCGGTGTCCAGGACGGTGCCGAGACCCAGGACGTGCGACTGTGGGACGATTCCCGCCTCCACCGTCAGGTTAGTGAGGATGTCGACAGGGTTGCTGACGACGAGGATCGTCGCACCGCTCGCAAGTTTCACGTTCTTCAGTTCGTCCAAGATGCCGCTGAAGAGGCCGACGTTGCGGTTGATCAGGTCGAGCCGGCTCTCGTCCGGCTTGCGCCGGAGCCCGGCCGTAATGACGACGCAGTCGCTGTTTTCGCAGACTTCATAGCCGCCGCCGGAGAAAACTTGGTTCGCAGTGAGGGACGCGCCGTGGCGCAGGTCGAGGGCTTCGCCCTTGGCCAGGTCTGCGTTGACGTCCATCAGAGCGATGTGGTTGACGATTCCACCGAGTTGCAGGGCGTATGCCGCGTCCGAACCGACGCGACCGCCACCGCCGATAATGCTGACTTTCATGGCCCTATGGACAGTGTAGCGCAGGCCAACGGGGCCTATCCGACCAATGCGGACTCACGTTCGGCGGAACCAGAACGATGACTTAAGAGTACAGAAAGTCGTTGCCCGGCGACTCGCCACGTCCAAAATGCGCCAAGCGTACAAGCGCACCACAAGTGTGGCGTTCACAATACCGATGTGTTGCTCAAGGTAGCGAGGATAAAGCGAGGCTAATGTATACGATAAAGATCCTTCTCCGATTCACGGCGGCGCTTGCCGTCTTTGCGTGTATCTCTGCCACCTTAGTCGAAACCAAGAATCCAGACACTGCCCTCAAGGCGATCAACGGATATAGGTTAAAGGCCTTCAGGGACGCCCAGTCGTCCGGCAAGCAGATCGACTTGATGGCGATCAACGCCGAGGTCACGAAGATGGCCACCGACGCCATCGACGGGGTCGAAGTAGACAAGGTCGAGCCATCGACCGCATACTCCTGGGCGCGACTGTTCTCCATGGCAGGCAGGCACAAGGAAGCCTGCGACCTCTGCGCGAAATACGTCGCGACCAACCCCGACGCCCAAGAAAAGTTCGACGCACAGATCTTGATGCTGACGTCCTGCAACAATTTGGGAGAAGGCAAGATGCTGGCCGCCACACTGCCGGAGATCACGGCGCCGAGCGTTGAAGCGAGCCAGTCGCTCTTGCAGGGCGTTGTCGGCACCTACGCCGACACGATCTATAAGGATATGGGCCTTGATGCCGCACTCAAGGCGATCGACAAGGTTATGGGACAAGTGAAATTTGAGAAGCCAGAAGATTACGCGGCCCGGATGCTCCCTAACTTCAAGAAGCAGAACCTCCGAACTGCGGACGGCTCGCCGTTGACCGACGAGCAAGTCAAGGCGTTCCTAGTTGCCCAAGGCAGGTCGCTTGAATCCAGTTTAGAATATCAGGTCGCCGACGAAAAGGCATCCTTGTACAAGAAGGCTGGCAAGGAGGATCAAGGTCTGGCCGTCCTCAAGAAGTTCGTTGCGGACCATGACGCCAAGGATCCCTACGTTCCCCTCGCCAACAAGAAGATCGCGCAAGTGGAAATGATCGGAGCACCGTCCGTGCCGCTCAAGTACGACAGGAAGTACGGCGACTTCAACGGCCTGGATCAGTGGCTGGGCAAAGTCGTGATCATCGAGTTCACGGCACACTGGTGACACTTCTGTCAAGGGTCCGTTCCGGACCTGGAGCAGCTGTACGCTGACTTCCACGCAAAAGGACTCGAGATCGTCGCCGTGACGCAGTACTACGGATTCCTCGGCGCCGAGCGGCCACTCACTCACGAACAGGAGTTCGCGAAGATGGAGAAGTTCCGCGCCGACAAGCACGAACCATGGCCGATGCTCTTCGGAGACAGTTCGAACAGCGACGCCTACGGCGAGGCTGGTATCCCACACTGGGTGGTGCTCGATAGAACCGGCAAAGTCGCCTTCATGCACGACGGCTACTCGCCGGAGACCTTTAAACCGTTCCGCGAGCAGATCAAGAAGATGGTCGAAGGCACGGACTGAACTTGCCGAGCGGGCGCGGGCACTGTGCCCGCGCCCGCTCTACGTGTGGTACTCAGCGTTGATGCGCACGTATCCGTACCCCAGGTCGCACGTGTAGACCGTCGCCGATCCGCCCTCTCCCAACGCGAGGTCGATTACGATCTCGTCCGATCGCAGTGCCGTAGAGGCGCGCACGGGGTCGAAAGGCGCCGGCGCTCCGGCTTCGAAGAGCACGTGAGGCTCGTCGCCCGACCATATGGTCAAGCGTGCCTTGGCTGGATCGAACTGTACGCCAGAACGGCCCGCTGCGGCAATGATTCGCCCCCAGTTCGGGTCGCAACCGAACATCGCAGTCTTCACGAGCGGCGAGTTCGCGATCGCTAGGGCAGCCCGTTTCGGGTCGTCCGTGCCGGTGACACGCACTTCGATCAACTTCGTCGCTCCTTCGCCGTCACGGGCGATCTGCTTGGCCAGGCTCGTACACACTTCGGCCATCGCACCGTCAAGTTCTTCGTCGGTTGGCTCATGGCCGCTCGCTCCGTTGGCCATTGCCAGCACCATGTCGTTGGTGCTCGCGTCACCGTCGACAGTCAGACAGTTGAAGCTCACGCCGACCGCCTTGCGCAGCGCGGCGTCCAGGCGGGGCGCGTCCACGACGAGGTCGGTCGTCAAGAAACCAAGCATCGTCGCCATGTTCGGCGCGATCATGCCCGAGCCCTTGCCAGCGCCATAGATAGTTGCTGATCCCACCTGGGCAACCGCGCTCTTCTCGACCAGGTCAGTCGTCAGGATCGCTTCAAGGAACGGGCCAGGCTCTGTAGAGAGCGACGCAGCCGCCTGTTTGACCCCCGCCTCCAACTTGGCCATGTCCATGAGTTGTCCGATCACGCCGGTCTGCGCAACAGCGACCTCCGTCACATCGATACTGAGCGACGAGGCGGCGAGCGCGGCCATCTGCACGGCGTCGCGCTTGCCTTGCTCACCCGTGCAGCAGTTCGCGTTTCCGCTGTTCACCACGATCGCGCGCAGAGTGCCCTTTTCCACGACCTCTTTCGTGTAGTCCACGCACGCGGCGCGCACCAGGTTCTGAGTGAAAACTCCGGCGACCGAAGCAGGTCGATCGCTCATCACGATCCCGACGTCACGACGCTTGTTCTTGAGGCCGCACCTCACGCCTGCAAACTGAAAGCCGACAGGTGTCACGGCCACACCCCCTCCGTCGTGAGCCCCTCAGTCTCGGGGATGTCGAACATCAGGTTCATGTTTTGCACAGCCTGTCCCGAAGCGCCCTTGACCAGGTTATCGATGACGCTCACCAACACTGCGTGTCCAGTGCGCGCGTCGACGTCGGCGAAGAGCAAGCATGAGTTCGAACCGTGAACCTGCTTCGTCGAAGGCGGTTCCTGCTGCGTCCGCACAAACGGCTCATCAGCATAGGCTCGCTCCCAGCACTCATACAACGCATCTCGGTCGGCGCCCTCTGCAATCGGCATGTGGATCGTCGAGCAGATTCCACGCGAGATCGGAAGCAGATGCGGCGTGAACCTCACTGGGCCGCCGTACATCTGCTCGATCTCCGCCGTATGTCGGTGGCCGGTCGTCTTGTACGGCTTAAACGAGCCGTGCAACTCACCAAGGCTGCTCTGAGCATCGCCGCTTGAGCGTCCTGCGCCGGAGACTCCGGACTTCGCGTCGATCACCGGCACGCCTGAGACCAGGCCCGCGCGCGCAAGCGGCATGAGAGCCAGCAGCGACGCCGTCACATAGCAACCGGGGTTGGCTACGATCTGTGCGGCTCGAATCTCGTTCCGGTCGACCACT
>DATLWQ010000234.1:0-1938 GCA_035576225.1 Fimbriimonadaceae bacterium
CGTCGACGCGCGCTTCAACCTCATCTATGTGGCGTCAGAAACGGACCCCTACATCGAATTCGTCTCCGACCTACCCGCGCACGGCTTCGCTTGGCGCGCCGACGTCGGCCTCGCCGAGGTTCGCGCACTCCGCAGTGGCGCGATCATGGGCGAGGACTTTGTTCTTGAGCACAAGGAGGCCGTCGCCCGACCATGAACGCCCACTTCCCGCTCCCGCAGATCGATTGGCCGACTGTGATGCCGATCACGCTCGTGATCACTACGGGCGTCATCGCGCTTATCGTCGAGATGCTCCTTCCGCGCAAGAACAACAACACGGTCGTCGCCGTCTCGCTCGTGGGGCTGCTTGCCGCCGCGTGGAGCGCGTTCCGTCTGCTCGGTGCGCCCACGGGCGACACGTTCGCAGGAATGGTCCACCGCGACCACATCGGCACCGTCTTCCAGATTCTCCTGATCGGGGTCTGCTTCGTCTCGTTCCTCTTCAGCGAGCGGTATCTGCGCGAAAAGGGCATCGCGTTCGCCGAGTTCTATCCGCTCGCCCTCTGGGCCACCTCGGGAGGCATGATCATGGCCTCCACGACGAACCTCCTGGTCATCTTCCTCGGCCTAGAGGTCCTCTCGATCGCGCTCTACTGCCTCGTCGGCATGAGCAGGCGCGAACAGAAGTCCGAAGAGGGCGCGCTCAAGTACTTCCTTCTGGGCGCGTTCGCCTCGGCGTTCTTCCTCTACGGCGTCGCCCTCATCTACGGGGCGACCGGCACCACAGACTTAGCCACGCTCAAGTCGGTCGAACTGGGTGAGTTCCGGGGCCTCCTCCTAATGGGTGTCACGCTCATCCTCGTTGGCTTCGGATTCAAAGTGGCGCTCGTGCCGTTCCACCAATGGACTCCCGACGTCTACCAGGGCGCGCCGACCAACGTCACCGCGTTCATGGCCGCCGCGTCGAAGATCGCCGCCGTCGCCGCCCTCTTCAGAGTTCTAGTCGCGGCCGTCAACATCCAGATTTATTGGCTTCCGGTCCTCTCTGTATTGGCGATACTGACGATGGTCGTCGGCAACCTCTTCGCCATCGCGCAAAAGGACGTCAAACGCATCCTCGCCTATTCGGCGATCGCACACGCAGGCTACATCCTTGTGGCGCTGCTCGCGCACCTGAAGGATCCAGCCAAGGTCGGGATGGACGCCGTCGTCTACTACCTGCTTGCCTACAGCCTCATGACAATCGTCGCCTTTGCCGTCGTCACCCTCACGGCCAAGGGCAATCGCGAACAGACTCGCCTGCAGGATCTCAACGGACTCTGGCAGACGAGGCCGTTCGCGGCGGTCGTCCTCGTCCTTGCGATGGTTTCGCTCATGGGAGTCCCGCCGACGGCCGGGTTCCTCGGCAAGTACATGATCTTCGTCGGAGCGATCGATGCGGGCCTCGCGCCCCTCGCGTACGTTCTCGCTGCAACCTCGGCGGTGAGTGTCTTCTACTATTGGGCGATCGCCCGCGCTACATGGATCGAAGAAGAGGGCGTAGCCCCTGCGCCAAAGGCCGCGATGTCCCCCGGCCTGTGGTTGACCTGCGCGATCTGCGCGTTCGGCATCCTCGGCTGTGTCGTCTTCGCCTCTCCTGTCCTCGATTTCATCCGCGGCACCTCGCAACCGCCTCCCGCCGTCCAAGCCACCCTAAACCCTAATCCCTAACGCTCGACTCCGCAAGGTAGCCTCGCGCCATGCACCTCGGCGTCAGCATGTACTCCTACCTCCGCGCCGTCCGCGACGGTCGGCTCGATATCACAAAGTTCATCCACGAGGCCAAACGAATCGGCGCGGAAGGCGTCGAACTCCTCGACTTCTTCTACACCGACGTCGAAAAGGAACGTAACCGGGCGATGCAGGCACTGAGCGACACGGGTCTCAAGTGCGGAGTCTTCTCAGTCGCACAGAACTTCG
>DATLWQ010000235.1:0-4242 GCA_035576225.1 Fimbriimonadaceae bacterium
TCTCGCGCGGATCGGCCTTGAGGTCGTACATCTCCCACTCGTTGATCGTGTAGTAGCGGACCAGTTTGAACCGGTCAGTTCGGACGCCGTACTGTGGCGGAACGTGGTGGGGCTGCGGGTACTCGTAGTAGTGATAGTAGATCGAGCGCCTCCAATCTGCGGGGCGCTCTCCTCTTAATAGAGGCACGATGCTGCGACCCTGCATGTCCGACGGGATTTTCGCGCCAGCGATGTCAAGGAACGTTTCGGCAAAATCGATGTTCTGCACCAGGTCGGTGTTAACGCTGCCAGGTTTCGTCACGCCAGGCCATTTGACGATGAGCGGCGTGCGTAGCGACGGCTCGTACATCCAGCGCTTGTCGAACCAGCCATAGTCGCCGAGGAAGAACCCCTGGTCGCTGTTGTAGATAACGATCGTGTTCTTATCGAGCCCGCTCTGCTTGAGGTAGTCGAGCACCTCGCCGACGCTCTCGTCGATTGAGGCGATGCAGCGCAGATAGTCCTTGATGTAGCGCTGGTACTTGTAGCGCACCTGGTCGTCGCCCTTCAGGTTCGCACTCTTGAACCACTCGTTCTGAGGCTGGTACGCAGCGTCCCACACCTTCTTCTGCTGCTCGTCGAGCCGTTGCGGCGCAGGGCCGATCTTGAGGTCGTAGTCCAGGATGAGGTTCTTGCGAACCGACATCTCCTGCTGCTGGGCGCCAGTGTTGCGCTCGGTCCAGTCGTCGAAGAGGTCGACGGGCTCCGGGATCGTCTCGCCTCGATACAGATTGAGGTACTTCGGCCCGGGCTGCCAAGGCCGGTGCGGCGCCTTGTGCTGCATCATCAGCATGAACGGCTTCTTGTCGTTGCGGTGCTGCTTGAGCCAGTCGAGCGACTTCTTTGTGATGATGTCGGTGACGTACCCGTGCGTGTGGTACTGCCCGTCCTTGTTGATGAAGTCGGGATTGTAGTAGACGCCCTGCCCCGGGAGGATGTCGTAGTAGTCGAAGCCGACCGGGTCGGACTTGAGGTGGTACTTGCCGATGATCGCCGTCAGGTAGCCGCTCTTCTGGAGGATCCTGATGAACGTCTCCTGCGTGGCGTCGAACTTCTTGACGTTGTCGATGACGCCGTTCTCGTGACTGTGCTTGCCCGTCAGTACCGTCGCGCGGCTCGGCGCGCACAGAGAGTCGCCGACAAAGCAGTTTCGAAACAGCATCCCGCCCTCGGCGATGCGGTCAATGTTCGGCGTCTTGTTGATCACGCTGCCGTAGGCGCTGATCGCGTGCGCGGCGTGGTCATCGCTGAAGATGAACACGATGTTCGGGCGTTGCGCCGCCTGAGACACTGTGGCGGCGAGAATCGCGGCGGCAAGCACGAAACGAAGTTACCACAGGAGGTGAATACCGGGCTTTGGAAAATGCCGCTTTCGCCTATCAGGCGCTTCAGCCTTCGCACCGAGACCAACTGTTTCTCTGAAAACTCAAGTAATGCGTCCCGAATTCGGGAGAGACACCCAACTCTCGCAATGACATGCCCCCTGTCCCAAGAAACTAGGGACGGGGGGCACGTCGATATTATCTTAGGTTCCTGGATACTTTCGAAGTCCGGGGTCGTATTCGTCCATACCCGGGAACACAGGCACCCATTTGCCAGGCTTGTATTCGAACAGCCGAGCGTCCGTCACGTCTACCGTTACAACGTGCCCGTCTTTGAACCCGACGATGAAGTAGCCAGTTGTAGTGGCCCGGCGACCTTCGCTTGCAGAAGGATCATCTGTGAGAGTCGTGTTCACGAAGGTGCTCGAAAGCAACGCTAACTCATCGTATTGCGGAATCGCGTCATGGAACCGGATTGCGAATGAGTCAGTGTATGGAGCCCGCTCGAGGGCGCTGCTCTTGTAGTCCTGTTCTGGAAGTCGCAGGAGAGTGGGGTTTACCGCAGCAGGATCCCAGTTCGCATCATGCAACTGATCATATATCATTCGTGCCTGGAGCATGGCGTTGTCCCGCCCACCTCCCCTCGGCACATTTGCAACCCGCCTTGTGACGAAACCCGTCAAAACAAAGGCGGATGCGGCGACGATAAGACACAAGGCAACGGTGGGCCATGTCGGCTTTTTGATCAATTTTCTCATTTTTTGTCTCCTTCCCACCCTATTATGATTGCTGTCTCTCGGCAGCGTTTACCGGTGGTGGGAGTAGCGGTAGGATCCAGGGGTTTATACATTCGGTTTGTGTCGGTACACCATTTGCACAATCAATCTTCATGCAGTCCCCCATTAACTGACTGAAGTTGTCGTAGATTTTGTAGTGCTTGACTGTAAAGGTCGCGCAGTGCGCAGGATCTATGTGGTCATACTCAACGCATCTGTCGTCTTGGTCGTCGAACCACCAGACTAGGGTTTCGTTTTCAGCGAGGTTGCAGTTATTCTCCACGCATATGATGCAACTTGTGGCGGGACAAGCACCTGGCTGTGTACTAGTTATGGTCGTTGCCTGGCTTGATTGAGCCAACAGCGACAATGACGCTCCCACAAGCACCGCTACCGCAAGCCATAATGCGCTGGTGCCTCCACACCTCTTATTGAGACGAGCGGGGGGGGTATCCACTTTCAGTTTTCTCTCCATGCCTTACTATACCAAGATTCCTCCAACCGTATCCCACGGTCTGCCATCATTTTCATATGGATCGGATAGTGATTAGTCCCGTCGCACAGCACTACGGCTCCCAGGGCCTGTTCGAAAGAATCAAGGAGGCGGTCAAGGCGGCGGGCATCGACTGGGGAAGGCTCAGCATTAGAGACCTCGCTCCCCTCGACCAACTCCACATCCGCGGGCTTGAGGCGACGCAGGAGTTGGCGGACCTCGCAGGGTTCAAGGCGGGGATGAAGATTCTCGATGTCGGTTGCGGGATCGGCGGCCCCGCCCGGTGGCTGGCCGCTGAACGGAGGTGCTCCGTCCAGGGGGTCGATATCACCAAGGACTTTATTGATACAGCCCAAAAACTGGCGACGGCGACCTACAACACCGCCAAGTTCGATTGTTGCAACGCGCTGCAACTACCATACCGCGACGAGTCGTTCGACGGTGCCTGGACTCAGCACGTGACCATGAACATCAAGGACAAGTTCGGCCTGTTCGAGTCCGTCTGGCGCGTCCTGAAGCCTGGCGGAACCTATGCGTTCCACGAAATAGTGCGCCCCGAAGGCAGTCTGCTGCACTACCCCGTCCCCTGGGCCACGACTGCCGAAGCCAGTTTCCCAGCCACAGAGGGCGAGTTCAAGAAAGACCTGGCCGGTGTCGGTCTTTCGGTGACCGAATGGAAGGACGTCACGGACGAGTGCAGGGACTGGATCCAGGCGGGGTTCGATCGAAAGGAAAAGCCTGCGCTCACCCCATATGTCGTCGTCGGCCCCAAGTTCGGCGAGATGATCAGGAACGTTCACCGCAACCTCGCCGAGGGTCGGGCCCAAGTTGTGATGGGCCTCGCTAAGAAATAGGCGACCCACACGAGCCCCCTGACCACTGTGCGAGGCTGTTAGACTGCAGTTACATCCCTGCGCTTGCAGCCTTGGAGTTCGATGAAATGCTCTTAGTTGCTGTCGCTTTCGCCTCGTTAGGATCCGTCCAAACGCCCCCACTATGGATCAAGACCCTCGGCTATTCGGCCTCAGAGGTCTGGACCGTTGAAATCAGCAAGCCTGGAATACCGGTCGTGACCACGAAGATTCAAGGCGCTCCGGTCGATCTCATGTTCGATACGGCCAACATGGCTGGGCTCTCAATCTCAACAAACAAGGCAAAGGAACTGAACCTTTCGGTCGTGGGAAAGTGGGAGGATCTCGACTCAAGCGGAGCGGTGATCGGCTACACGTCAGTCTTCCGCGTCAAGGAGATGTCAGTCTTCGGCCAGACGTGGAGCGACCAACGGGCAACCTCGATCGACGACGACCAGGTTCACGGCACGTTGTTTGGTTACGGCCTTCTTGGCCCAAAGTATCTGCAGGGGTGTATCGTCACGTTCGACTACCAGTCAGGACTGGTCGCAGTCAGACGTGGGCCCGGCAAGTCCCTGCCGGGCTGGAAGGAACTCAAGATGGTTGTGTCCGACGCCTTTCCAGGCCTGCCGCTCGTGCACGGCAAAGTGAACGGACGCCCACTGCTGATGGAACTCGACACCGGCAAGTCCCGTTGCGTCGTCGATCCAGAACTCGATCACGAACTCAACTTTCCCATCACGGTCCACGGAAGCAAGATC
>DATLWQ010000236.1:0-2765 GCA_035576225.1 Fimbriimonadaceae bacterium
TGGCGCACCGCCTACGATCCAAGTCTTGAGGTCCTTTTTGTCCTGCACGGAGAGTGTGCGATCGTTGGCCCACGGACTTTCGTCGCCCTGCTTCTCCGCGAACAAAAAGGACCTCAAGACATGGATCGCCGGCGGTGCGCCAAAGGGCGATCCGAAGTCGGCTCCAGCGCCCATCAAATACGACCCGACATGGACGATAGGCAGGCCCGACGCCGTCTTCGAGATCCCGAAGCCCGTCGAGGTGCAGTCATCAGGCCAGATGCCGTACATCTATTTGCGCATTCCCACGGACTTCGGCGAGGACAAGTGGGAGCAGGCCATGGAGATTCTTCCTACTGAGAGGGCCGTCGTCCACCACGTGCTCGTCTTTGTTGTCGACGGCGGAAAGGTCAACGGCAAGCGTCTTGAGAACCTCGATGCAACCACCGGCTTCTTCATGGGTTACGTCCCAGGCACGAGCAGCGTCGTTTTCCCCAAGGGCGAAGCCAAGAGACTGCCGAAGGGCGCGACACTTCTGTTCCAACTGCACTACACTCCCAACGGTCGTGCCGTCACCGATCGCACTCGCATTGCGCTCAAGTTCACCTCGGCGCCGCCGCAACACGTCGTCCAGGTGTACGGCATTGCCAACACGACGTTCAAGATCCCACCTGGAGATCCGAACTTCTCCGATACGCGCACGATAACGGTCCCGCAGGACGTCATGCTGACTGCCTTTATGCCGCACATGCACTTGCGCGGAAAAGCGATGCGCTACGACGTCGAGTATCCGGACGGCAAGAAGGAGACTTTGCTCAACGTCCCGCACTACGACTTCAACTGGCAACTCACCTACCGCTACACGAAGCCCAAGTTCATCCCCAAAGGCTCGAAGATCACCCTGACCGGCACGTTCGACAACAGCACCGACAACCCTTACAACCCAGATCCGACGCGCACCGTGCCATGGGGACTGCAGACGACCGACGAGATGATGCTCGGCTATATCGAGTTCTTCGTCCCCGGGGCCGCGCCGGGCGAAAACCTCGATATCGGTAGTTAGTGGCTAACTGCGGCAGGCGTTACGAATAGCATCGCGGAGCGCGTCTACGTCGCCGACGGGCACGGTAATCACTCCCGGCAGGTGAGAGACGCCGCACGACTCCGTTGCGATGACGGGTACGCCCTCGGCGATCGCGCGTAGCAGTTTTCGTGGCTGGTCTTCCAAAACAGAGGGCTGGACGACGACATTTGCACCGCTCAGCCAGCCCCCTTCCGCTGGCTTCGCATCGATTCCGTTCCAGAAGTCGGAGCCCTCCAGCAGGCTGCCACAGTACCGTAGCGGAAATCCGAGTTGTCTCACGGCGTCGCGCAGTTCGTAGGCCCCTTTGCGTGCGACGGTCGGCCCACAGAAGACAATGTTGTCGCCTCGCTCAATTCCTTTCTTCTCAGGGAGCCTCCAATCGAGGAGGAGCGCTTTCGACCCGAACGACCTAGCGACTAGCGGGTGAGGCGTGATGATCCTCGAGGCTCCATCAAGTGCTTCCTCCTCAATGCGAACATGCTCCTCTGTCGCGCGAAAGTCGACAAGCAACTTCCGCTCAGGATGGCGCGCATGGGCGTCGTCCAATGCTTTGTGGATCGCTCGGATCGGTCGCCGAACCATGAGAACGTCGTAAGTTCGTCCGCCGAGCGCGCCCATCGCCCAAAGGTACGGCAGGAGCGTCTGCGCAACGACGAGGTGTGTCGCATCGAACCTCAGTCGCCCTGCATAACGGAATGCTAGTCCCCAATCCAATAATATGAGTTCAGTCTGTCGCGCTGCACCTTGTTCCGCAAGCCGGCGCGAAACTCGCGACCGACGCAGTGCAAACCACTTCTCATCATAGGTGTGCCGCGCGGCGCCCAGCGGCCACGCATAGCGCGGACGGCCCTTCATCGGAAGGAACAGTGCGTCACAGCCTTGGGCCGATAGGTACTCCGCAAACTCTGGCAAGACCTGGTCGACGAGCCAAGCGTTGGTCGTGCCCGTGTGCGAGTGGTCGAACGCCTTGTGTCGCCAACAGTTCGACATCCCACACGTCTCGCAACTTTCGCACTCCACTTGCGCTTCGTCGTTCGTTGTCGCAGACACCACATTGACAGGTGTTTGCGCCAACACTTGCACAACGAGTTCGTCCGAAGTCAGCCGCGCCCGCAACATCGCGACAAAAGGAGCCCGAAGCCGCAGGTCTACGTGGTTCCAAGCCACAGTGGCGTCCCTCCCGGAAGACCACGAGGCGCGCGGCAAGGACCGCGTGTGCGCGTGCCGCTCAGTGACCTCCAGGCCCGCACGAAGCGCGACGTCGTAAAGGGCGTTGGAAAGTTGGCAGATCCCACCAGCAATCGCTGGCACAACGCACCCCTCTTGGATCTGACGTCCGGGCACGTAGCCCCGGTACTTGCTGGGCATTCCCACTTGAGCCCAGAAGCTGAACTCTTTCCCAAGTGGAAGCATGACCCTGTCGATCGCCCGTGCGGCAAGTCTCAGGTTCTGGACTTTGCCAATTTGGAGCCGTCGTTCCCGAGGGTCGGTCTCGCTCCACAGCGGGGTTCGGCTCTCAGCGACGACGTGGGGGAACGAAGCGGGGTCGTCCATATCCAGCCAACGCACAGGCCCGAGCAGGTTTTTGACGCCCCTGCGTGCGCGGTTTGCCTGCAGCCTCGCCCAATAGGCGACCGCCTGCGTCCTCGTCGGATCGGCAGGCTCTCGTCCCTCGATTCTGATCGGACCGTCCACCTGTTGA
>DATLWQ010000237.1:0-7645 GCA_035576225.1 Fimbriimonadaceae bacterium
TCCGTGTAGATCGCGGCCTTGACGCCTGGGAACGGCTTGGTCGCAGAACCCGGCTTTGTCGAGACGATCCCCGGCAACGGCGTGATCATGATCGCGCCGGTCTCGGTCTGCCACCAGGTGTCGACCACGGGACAGCGTCCGCCACCGATCGTCTGCTGGTACCAGATCCACGCTTCTGGGTTGATCGGCTCGCCGACCGTCCCCAACAGCCGTAGCGAAGTGAGGTCGCAGCCGTTGGGATATGACTCGCCCCACTTCATGAACGTGCGGATCGCCGTCGGCGCTGTGTAGAGGATGTTCACCTTGTGCTTTTCGATGATCTTCCAAAACCGGTCTTTCTCCGGCGTGTCCGGCGCACCCTCGTACATCACCTGCTTCGCGCAGTTCGCCATCGGCCCGTACACGATGTACGAGTGCCCCGTAATCCATCCGCAGTCGGCGGTGCACCAAAAGACGTCCTCATCCTTAAGGTCGAAAACGAGTTTCGAGGTCGCAGTGACGCCAGTCAGGTATCCGCCGGTCGTGTGCATGATCCCCTTCGGCTTGCCGGTGGAACCGCTCGTGTACAGGATGAACAACAGATCCTCGGCGTCCATCACCTCGCAGGGGCAATCCTCTGATTGTGACGGAACGATGTCGTGCCACCACACATCGCGGCCATCGACCATCTTCCCCCGGTTGTAGTCCGGTGCAGCAACTCCGTTCGTCTTCGTGCCGGGCGCGCCGACGCGCTCATAGACCAGCACTTTCTCGATGCTCGGACAACCCATCGCGAGCGCGTCGTCGACGATCCGCTTGAGTTCGATGATCTTGCCGCGCCTCCAGGCACCGTCCGCGGTCACGACCAACTTACACGTCGCATCGTTTATGCGTTCGACCAGCGACTCAGCGCTAAAACCACCGAACACGACAGAGTGCGGCGCCCCGATCCGCGCGCAGGCCAGCATTGAAAACGCCAGTTCGGCTCCCATCGGCATGTAGATGCAAATGCGATCGCCTCTTTTGACTCCCAGCGACTTGTAGGCGTTCGCCAGCCTTGAGACCTCCTTCTGGACGTCGGCATAGGTGAAGTTGCGCACGTCGCCAGGCTCGCCCTCGCACACCAGGGCGACCCTGTCGCCCCTTCCGGCCGCCACGTGCCGGTCGACGCAGTTGTGGCAGACGTTGATTTTTCCACCCAGGAACCACTTTGCGAACGGCTGCTTCCATTCGACGACCGTGTGCCAAGGCTCGTACCAGTCGAGTTTCTTGGCCCAGCCCTCCCACCAGCCCTGCCAGTCGGCGTCCGCCCGATCATAGACGCCCGGGTCGCTCTCGTTGGCCTGGGCGACAAACTCCGCCGAAGGCGGGAAGACGCGCGATTCATGCAATAGGGTTTCGATCGTTTCAGCCACTGCTTCGGTACCTCTGGATGCCAGGCAGTTTAGCCTATCCTCCCTTCTCTTGAATCACGCGCAACATCCCGAAAGTCTAACTAGACAGGTGTTCTTTCGCATCAGTCCGTGCATAGGTGTCGTGACTCCGAACGTCGAACAGGCGCTCGAGTTCTACCGCGACGTCATGGGTATGGAGGTCGATGACACCGACGACGGGATCGAACTCGTCGCTGGCCCGCTACACCTCTTCCTCGACCCAGGCCCCCAGGGGCAGGCCGTCTTCGAACTGCTCGTGGACGACCTCGAGACGGCTCAGGGCAAACTCAGGTTCTACGGCTTCGACACACTCGTCTGGTCCGGTCCCGAGCGCGCCAACCTCGTGCGCGACCCTTTTGGGCTTGTATTCAACATCTTCGAGTTCGATGAGGACGAACCTCTGACGGCCGAGCCCGAAACCGCGTCGATGTACCGACCTGTGATCGGCTACGTGTCGCCCTCCCCGAGGCCGGTCGCAGAGTTCTACAGTGCGATCCTCCAGCAGCCCGCCAACCGCCTGGCCGACGGAAGTTTCTTCATCTCCAGCGGTGAGGTCGGTATGCGCTTCCGGCGCGGCGAGGCGGAGTCACAGATCGTCTGGCTCGCGCACAGCGCACCCGTCGAGTCCCTCATCGACGCTGGCTGCATGGCGATGGAGGAAGACTCTACCGTCATTGCCGACCCTTACGGTCTGACCTGGGCCATCGAGACCCGCCCCGAATCTACGCACGCAGTCGTCAATCCTCTATAATTCCGTCGATGGTTCTGACAGTGCCCCTTGAAGGGTTCATCGCGGACGCCCTCGCCGGGGGCGGCAAGAAGACCGTGTACGTCACGACCCTCGGCAACTACTGCATCGCGACCTTCGCCGACAACGGCACCGTCGTCAGAGCCGACGCCCTTTCACCGGCAAGCGAGGTCAGACAGACTCTCGAGAAAGCAGGTCTGGAGGTCCGCGAGGGCTTCTGGGGCGACAAACTCGAAGACCACAGCGCGCTATGGGTCGCCGCCGTCGCCTACAAGAGCGCAGAAGATACGCCCGGCCTCTGGGTCGACACTTACGAGACCAAGCCCTCCCCCGGGCAGGTTCTCAGTGGCCTTTACGACGAGTTTCGGGCGGACGGGGACGTCGGCGACGTCTCTCTGGAGGAGTTCATCCGCCGGGCAGACCCCAACGTCGTCATCCTCAGCCCTGAGCAGCAAGCAGAGTTCGCTCGCAAAAAGACGCTGTGCGACTGACGACCGGTCCCGCCCAGTGCAACCGCTTGTCCCGGCCGACCGTCACCTCGGACATGATGAACCAATCCACAGAGAAGATGTGGGCGGTCGTCACCCATCTTGGAATGATGGTCCTCGGAGCCAACGGGATCGGGGCGCTCATCATCTATCTCGTCTTCCGTGACAAGTCCAAGTACATCGCGCACCACGCGCTACAAGCGACCTGGTTCTTCTTCGTGTTCTGGATCGCCGTCTTCCTGCTCTCTAGGCTCGGGCCGCTGGCGTATATCGTGGCTCCGCTTGGCATCGTCGCGTTCGTCATGACCGCGATCGCCAGCCTCAACGCTCTTGCGGGGCGCTGGTACGCCTATCCCCTGATCGGCAAGTTCGTCCCCAGGGCCATCGGCGACTGAAGTGGCGGAGAGGGTGGGATTCGAACCCACGGAGGACTTGCGCCCTCACTGCTTTTCGAGAGCAGCGCACTAGACCACTATGCGACCTCTCCGCAGGGCCAAGATTATGTCCCACGGCGACTTTACTTGACGGGAACGGCCCCCTCGCGCATGTACGCCCGCAGTCCGTGCTCGGGAACCTCCTTGTTGCCTTCGGCCGCTCTGACACAGAAGAAGCGAGGGGAGTTCCTCGCGAACCTCGCAATGTCGGCCAGAGGCGTACCGGTTCCGTACACGTGGCACCCGGTGTTCAGCACCTCGGACGCCGCACCGAAGTACGAGTAGAACGAGCCAGGCTCCTGGTTTGCGACCGACGCGAACCGCTCGGCAATGTCAAAAGCGATCGACCGGAGCCCCGCGTCACCTAGCACGCAACCGTATCGATAGCACTGCTGCATCAATGCTGGCAGGGCCGGTGGCGCGCCGTCGTCCACGACCGAAGGCATCTCGACATGAAAGTCGGAAGGGCCGTCACTGCCGCTCGTCGCTACAAAGTCACCCTTGTCTCCGCGCGCGAAGAGCACCAGCGCCCGCCGCAGCACCTGCTCACCGTCCCTTAGGCTCGCTGCATTTCCGGTCGCCATGTAGGTCTGCATCATCGCGTCGGCGTACGACGTATAGTCCCCCAGCCACTTTCTCCGTCTACCGCGGCCTCGCGACGAGTGAACAACGTCATCGATCCCGGCGCGGAACTGTGAAAGGCGCTTCGACCAACTGAGTGCAGCCGAAAGCGTCTCAGAGTCGTCCATCAACCGCGCCGCCTCGATCGTACGTGCCACCACGATTCCCACTGAATCTAATACAGAGTCCTTGGAACCGACGTCCACTGAGGGATCACCGACGGTCTGGGCCTCCTTCACGAACTCGTCGAGACCAGCGCGGTTTTCTGTGAGTGCGCTGCGACTCAAAGTCGGCACCATAAGAGGGTTCGAACGCGGATCCAATCCTAGTTGGTCAGCAAAGCCGCGCGCCTTGCTCGAAAACTCCGTCCTCAGGGTCGCAATGCCAAAACTGTGTCGCGGCGATCGCTCGTCGTCAGTAACGTTCGACTCGATGTACGACGACCAGTCATCGCCCGAGACGAACGAACTCTTGATGCACTGCACAGCGCGCTCGTACGCGTACTTGTAGACGGGGTCTCCGTTCGCTAGCAACGCACGCGCCACGACCGCAAGCATCTGGGCGTTCACCGCGGCGGACTTGTCGAACTCCACAAGCCTCATGTCCTGGCCGCTCGCGAGCCGAAAGAATCCTCCGTCGACCAAGTCGAACCGCGGAGAGAAGAGCGCGGACGACAAGAGCGAATTGAACGTGTCTACCGAACCCGATGAAAGCAACGCGCGATAGGCTCCCGGCTGCCACTCTACAAACGTTCCCTGTCGCGTCAGGCCGACGGGCACGCGCGAAAAGTCTGGCAGGGAGAGGGTGTGGCCGTGGCGTAGGACGTCAACTTCCTCCCTCTGTTCGCGTTCAGCGCGCGTCGAGACCTGAGGGCTGAGCGAGCGCCACTGTTTCAAGACTTCGCCCAGTGTGCCCAGCAGGTCGTTGTAGTCCACCTTGTCGCTCCACGAGCGCCGGCCCACCCAAGTCAGCAACCGGCCCTCTGGTGAAAAGAACCACAGAACGAAGCCAGGATCCGCTCCAACCTGGTTTCGGAGGACCGACAGGAACGCCGAGCGCCACTCCGGACGCGTGACGAGATCCAGCCGGACGCTCACGAAGTCGCGATTCAGCCTTGCCGCCACCTCAGGCTGTGAGAAGATCGCGTCGTCAAAACTCCGCGCTCCCTGGCTCACTGCACTGCCCGCAAACACCATGACCGGGAGGTCGAGCCGGCGCGCTTCGGCGAACGGATCGTCCTCCATCAGCCTCCAGTTGACTGGCTGGTGCGACGCCCTCTGCAAGAACACCGAGTGGTCGCTAGAGAGCGAGTTCGGCTCTGAAGGGGGGATCGACCTGCGCACGAGCGCGGCGAGCGAACCGATCAGCGCAAGAGCGACGACCGTCCAAGTGACGGCCACATAACTCCCGCGACGTCCCCACACCGGCATGTGAGACCATTATGGCTTTGGTATCATTTTGCCCATGCCCATCTCCCTGGACGAGGTCAAGCACGTCGCCCGGCTCGCGCGACTCGAACTCGACGAAACCGAACTCATGACGTTCCAGGGCGAACTCAACGCCCTGTTGGGGCACTTTCAGGACATCCAGGGGATCGACGTGACCGGACTGCCTGCAAAGCCGCACGCCGTCGCCATGACGAATGTTTGGGCTGAGGACGCCGCGGGCACGAGCCTGCAAAGGGACGAGGCGCTCCGCAACGCGCCGGCGAGCAAGGCCGGGCTCTTCATCGTTCCCACGATCATCGAGGAGTAGAGCCGTGGTCAGCGAACTGTCGGCCACCGAGGTCGCGAGGGCCCTGCGTGAGAGGAGACTATCCGTCAAAGAGGTGCTCGATGGAACGTTCGAGCGCATCGACAAGGTTGATCCCGATTACAGCGCGTTCCTCAACGTGTGCCGGGACGCCGCTTATGAAGGGGCGCCCGCCGCTCAGAAGTTGATCGACGACGGCACGTCCGGACCGCTCACAGGAGTGCCCGTAGCGATCAAGGACAACATGTGCACCACCTTCGCACCGACGACGTGCGGCTCCAAGATTCTTGAAGGCTTTGTTCCGCCCTACGACGCGACGGTCGTTGAAAACATCAGGCGAACTGGCGCGATCATTGTTGGCAAGACCAACATGGACGAGTTCGCGATGGGCACCTCCACCGAGAACTCCGCATACTTTCCGGCTCGCAACCCGTGGAACCCCGACCTCAGCCCAGGCGGCAGTTCTGGCGGATCCGCAGTCGCCGTCGCGGCCGAAATGACGCCCATCTCCCTTGGCTCCGACACCGGCGGCTCGATCAGGCAACCTGCGGCACTGTGCGGCATCGTCGGCTTCAAGCCCACCTACGGCCGCGTTTCGCGATATGGGCTGACCGCCTTTGCGTCCAGCCTCGACCAAATCGGGCCGTTCGCCCGCAACGTCGAGGACGCGGCGCTGCTTGCCGCCGCCGTCTCGGGGCACGACCCGATGGACAGCACGTCGCTCAAAGGCTCCGAGATCAAGACCGATAGGCTCAAGGAGGCGTCGCTCAAGGGGCTCAAGATTGGCCTGCCAAAGGAGTTTTTCGACGACTCCATCCAGCCCGAGGTGCGGGAGACGCTCGATGAGGCGATCGAGACTCTCACCGCCGAAGGCGTGAAGTTCAAGTCGATCAGCCTGCCATCGATCCGCGTCGGCGTCACCACCTACTACATCATCGCACCCGCCGAAGCCAGCAGCAACCTTGCGCGGTTCGACGGAGTGCGCTACGGGCCGCGCATAGAGCAAGGCAGCGACCATATCGACATGGTCTCCGCGACCAGGGGACGCCTCTTCGGCCACGAGGTGAAACTTCGCATCATGGTCGGCACGTATGCCCTTTCAGCAGGGTACTACGACGCGTACTACCACCGCGCGCAACAAGTGCGCGGCCTCATGGCCTCCGAGTTCGAAACGGCGTTCGAGGAGTTTGACCTCGTACTCGGGCCGACGAGCCCGTGCGTCGCGTTCCCGCTGGGCGACGAGGCCCTGGATCAAATTGCGCTCAAACTCATGGACTACTGCACGATCCCGGCGAACATGGGCGGCTTCCCAAGCATCTCGCTGCCGTGCGGCTTCGCAAATGAACTTCCGGTCGGTATGCTTCTGACCGGACCGGTCAACGGCGACGAGCGCGTCCTCCAGGCCGCCTACGCGATCGAACGCGCCCTTCCGGGCGCTGTCCGAAGACCGCCGATGCCATGAGCCAGATGTACGACATCCACCGACGGGACAACCAAGTCTTTACTCGCGAACTCCTGCGGTTCGGGCCAGTGTCCCTGGTGATCGTGCTCGGTATCTTCAACGTCTCGTTCTGGGTCACGCCGTGGCTCTTGTTCTCGTCTAGCCTTCTTGTCGCTTGGGCGATCATCGCCGCTTATAAGAGGAGCGTCCCTAAACGCTTCTACAGCAACAAGTTCCGCCTCTTGTGGGAAGCCTGTCAAGACAGGCTCAAGAGGTTCCGCGAGGCACTAACTGAGGCCAAGAAGCGCGGCGTGCCCGAACTTCAAGACCTTCCCAAGACAGTCGAGCAAGTCGCCGACACCCTGTACATCGCACTGCGCCGCTCCGACGTCGTCGTCCACGAGGTCGTCACCAGCGAGGGCTGGCTCGTCGCGAGCCGCCACAATCCCGGCCCTCCAAGCCCGGACCAGAAAGCACAAGAACTCTATCGTCTTGCGGACAAGAACATCGCCGAATACCGCCACCACTACCAGAGCGTGATGGCAGGGGTCGAACGCACAGAAGCCCAGGCGGTCGTGTTCACGACGACGCTCGACACTCTACGCATGAGGATGTTGGGGCACCGCCTGGTCGGGCGTTCACCCGAGATGGCGCACACCGAGTTCCTGCAGGCGATGACCGAGGCGCAGATGCAACTGGACTCGATCGACAAGGCGCTCGACGAACTCGAACTCACACCGTTCCCCGGC
>DATLWQ010000238.1:0-1808 GCA_035576225.1 Fimbriimonadaceae bacterium
GCCGCAGCCTTGGGGTTGGCGCCGGTGGCGCTGAGTTCGAAGCCTGCCACGGTCCTGCGCATCCACCACGCGGTCACACCGACGAGGACGACGGCGAGAACGACAACAAGGTTGAGGTGGAACGGCGGATCGGAGATCAGCGACGGCATCCACACCGACTCGCTCACCCTCTCTGTGCTGGTCGTCAGCCCGATGCTGCTTTTGAGAGGTCCGGCGATGACCCACGCCGAAAGGAACGCGGCCACGTTGTTCAGCATGATCGTCGTAATCACCTCGTGACCGTTGCGGTATGCCTTGATGAGCCCTGCGGGCCACGCCCAAAGCGCGCCAGCAATCGTCCCGGCTACGATCGCTAGGAGGATCCCAAGGATCCCGGTCACATTGAGCGCGACCGCGGTTGCGCACAGCGCGCCCATCATGAGTTGCCCCTCAGCGCCGATGTTGAAAAGCCCTGCGCGGAGCGCCACGTACACCGCCAGGCCCGCTATGAGCAGCGGGGTCGCCTGCTTTAGCGTCTCGTTCCAACCGCTCGCCGTACCCATGCTGCCGTGGATCATTTCCGAGACCGCATCCAACGGCATGACCTTGATGAGGATCAAACACGCGGCGACAAAAGTGAAACTCGCCAATGCCAGCACGATCTGCTTCCAGCCGAGTGCCTTCATCGAGTTCCCACCATCAACCGGCCGATCTCTTGGCGCTCCTGCGTGCTCGGCTCAAAGACGACGCCTCCGTGGATGACGATCGTCCGGTCGCAGAACTCCAACAGTTCGTCGAGGTCGTAACTCACGACGAGCGCGCAGGCACCCGCGCGACAGGTGCGTTGGATCTCGGCATAGACTTGAGCCGCGCCGTCGATATCAAGCCCGCGCGTGGGCTGGAACGCCAGCAGCAGCAGGGGATCGAGTTCCAACGCTCGCGCTGCAACGAACCTCTGTTGGTTGCCTCCGCTGAGGCTCCTCATCGTCTTGCGCAGCCCGGCGTGCTTCGTCTTAAACCTGTCAGCCACTTCTTGAGCCACCTTCTCGCGTTCTCCCAGATCACTCAACGCGCCCTGTGCGAGCGGTGGAATCCGCTGAAGTCCAAGCGCCCCGTTGTCAATGAGGTTCCAGTCTTCGATCACGCCCTCCGCGTGCCGGTCCTCGGGGATCAGCCGCACGCCATCCGTCAGCCTTTCCCGCGGAGTCGCCGACGTGACGTCTCTCCCCCGGTAGTGGACAGTGCCAGATCGGACCGGCGTTGTGCCGACGAGGGCGTGGAACAGTTCCCTCTGACCGTTGCCGTCGACGCCCGCCAGTCCGACGACCTCCCCCTCACGAATTGTGAACGTCGCTCCCTTGAGCGCGTCCTCTTTCCGCGCGCCCTTCACAACGAGGTCTCTCACTTCCAGAACAGGGTCTCCCGGCTGAAACGCGTGGCGCTCGTGCGCGGAGACCTCGTGTCCCACGATAAGTTCGGCCAGTTCGCTTGCGTCCGTCTCGCTTACGCGCCGGTCCGCGACCTTCTTCCCCCCGCGCAGAACAGTCACCGAGTCGCAGTGCTGAATCACTTCGGGGATCCTGTGCGTCACGACGATAACCGTTGCTCCGTCCTTTGCGAGTTGCCGCAGACTCGCGTAGAGCGCTTCCGAGTCCGACGGCGAGAGCATCGCAGTCGGCTCGTCCAGAACCATCGTTTCCGAGTTGCGCCATAGCAGTTTCACAATCTCCAACTTCTGCGCGCCAGCCGGGCTCAAGCGTCCGGCCTCGCTCTCCCAGTCGAACTCGAACCCCATCTTCGCGGCCAGTTCGGTCGCTCTCTCTCTTTGC
>DATLWQ010000239.1:0-5060 GCA_035576225.1 Fimbriimonadaceae bacterium
AAAAGCCTTGTCTTCATCTCGCTAGTGACGTTCGTCGCCGACGAACTTGCCCCCGGCGATGCCGCGACCGTGCGAATGGGGGAGAAGAACTTCACTCAGGCCCGCTACGAGCAACTGCGCAAAGAGATGGGTCTCGACCGGCCCTGGCCGATCCGTTACGTCGAGTACATGGGCAAGGCGGTCCACGGCGATTTCGGCAACAGTTACTACGGCACGAGAGACCCCGTCAATAAGATCCTCAAAAGGGCGCTTCCAGTTTCCACCGAGTTGGCCGGCCTCGCGATCCTGTTCGCCTCCTCGATCGGCCTGTTTCTCGGCACCTTTGCCGCGATTTACGAGAACCGCGCGGTCGACCGCGGCGCCCTCAGCGTCAGCACCCTGGGGGTTACTGTGCCTAACTTTGTGCTCGCCCCCGTCTTGGGCTACTTCTTCGCTGTAAGACTCGGCGTCTTGCCGCTGACTTGGGTGCCCGAGTCACAAATGGTCGCACAAAAGTTCTATTACATGGTTCTGCCCGTCGTCGTGCTCGCCGCGCGCCCTATGGCTACCTTGACGCGACTGACGCGCGCCAGCATGATCGACACGCTCAACCAGGAGTTCATCAAACTCGCCGTCGCAAAGGGAGTGCCCAGGTGGCGGCTCTACATCAAGCACGCTCTGCGCAACGCCATCCTTCCCGTCCTGACGGGGATCGGCACGAGTTTCGGCTATCTCTTGACCGGTTCGTTCATCGTTGAGACGGCCTTTACTGTTCCTGGCATCGGTTCGGAGACGATAGGCGCAATCCAGAAGGGCGATACGCCGCTGATCATGGCGGCCGTCATCGTCACCGGATCGATGTTCATCGTTGTCAACCTCCTCGTCGACCTCGTGCAGCAGTTGATCGACCCGCGCATCAGGGAGTCGCAGATTTGAAGAAACGCCGTCTCGATTGGCTCTTCTGGATGGGCGCGGCGTACCTCGTTCTCCTTCTTGTCTTCGCCATCGTCGGCCCCGTCATAGGCCACGACACGATCAAGGCCGCGGTGCGCGACGTCTGCGATGTCGCGGTCCAGACCGAGTTGCACGCGGGCCAGTTCGTCGTTCAGTCCGTTCGTAGCGACGCTCCCGCCGCTCAGTACATCCAAGCCGACGACGTCATCGTCTCAGTCGACGGCAGGCAGATCAACACAGACACGGTCCTGTCGATGGATAGGGCGCTGGAAGGGCCCCAAGGAAGCGACGTCACGCTGCAAGTCATGAAGGGCGACGGGACGGTCCACGACGTGAGTCTTAAACGGGACCAGACGGTCGCGGCCGCACCGTTCATGCCGCCCAGCCGAGAGTTCTGGCTCGGAACCGACGAGCAGGGAAGGGACGTTTTCGCGCGCCTCGCCTTCGGCGCGCGCATGTCGCTCTTCATCGGCTTCCTTGTGCAGTCGATCTCGCTCGTCGTCGGCGTGATCATGGGCACCCTCGGCGTGTTCGCCCCCAAGTGGATCAGCATCCCGGTCTTGCGCCTGACCGACGGAATGTTCGCCTTTCCAGACATCCTGCTTGCGATCCTCATCGTCGGAATCTGGGCAGACGCGCGGTTCACGGCCATGATCGTCGCGCTCTCGATCACCGCTTGGCCCGCGGTCGCGCGCCTGGCGCGCACGCTCATGGCGAGCCTTAAAGATCGCGAGTACGTCATCGCGTCCAAGGCGCTCGGCGCCAACACCGGCTACTTGGTGGTCAAGCACATCCTGCCGCACCTCATCGGTGTTCTACTGGCAGTCGCAATGATCGACGTGGCCGCCGTGATCCTGGCGGAAAGCGCCCTTTCGTTCCTCGGCATCGGAATTGCGCCACCGACGCCAAGTTGGGGCAACATGATCAACACGGCGAGGCTGAACATGTCGAGCCACCCTGTCGCGCTGTTGTGGCCGTGCCTGATCCTCTCGCTGACGATCTTCGCGCTCAACTTCGTGGGCGACGGCCTGCGCGCCCTCGCCGATCCGAAGTCAGGCTAGTTGCCCAACTTCTCCTGGATCAGTTTCATCGCAGCCGTCAATTGAGCGTCCTTGTCCGGGTTTCCAAACTCGGTCGCCACGGTCGGGTCGGGCTTGACCAGCACGTCCGGCTTCAGGCCGCCGCTGACGTACGTCCCGTCGTCGTCCACGACGCGGCTGATGTTCTCGCCTCCGGGCAGGAAGTACCGTGCGATCGTGATCTTCGCGTTCGAGAGGTCTTTCAACAAGATGACGTTCTGGACAGATGCCTTCCCGTAACTGTGCTCGCCGACCAGCGTCGCGCGCTTGTAGTCGTGCATGACGCCGCTGAAGATCTCGGCCGCACTGGCGGTGTCCTTGTTGATCAGGATGACGATCGGGCCGTCGAAGTCGACCGTCTTTCCGCGCAGCGTGGTCGTCACCTCTTGCCGACCACCCTTCTGCTTCATCGTAACGACGGTCTTGCCGTCGACGAAACGGCTGAGCATGTTGGAGGCCGTATCGAGCAGACCGCCCGGGTTTTCCCGCATGTCGATGACGATGCCCTTCGGCTTGTTGCGCAGGATGTCGAAAAGCGCGCTGTCGAACTGGTCGAACGTCGTTTCGGCGAACTGGTCGACCTTGATGTAGCCGATTCCGGAGTTCGGTAGCATCTTGCCCGAAGCGGTCGGAACGATGACCGTCGCCCGCTGGATGTGGATCTCGATCGGATCTTTGACGTCCGGCCGCAGGACGCGCAGCACGACCGACGTGTCCTCCGGGCCCCGGACCTGGTCGACGATCGAGTCGATGTCGATCCCGGCGATGTCCTTTCCGTCGACGTTCGTGACGATGTCGCCGACCTTGAGGCCGGCCTTGTCGGCGGGCCCGTTCTGGAAGATCGTCGCGACACTGGCGCCGAGCGGGTCGGGCCCGAGTTTTGCGCCGATTCCCGCGTAGTTGCCCTTCGTCTCGATCGAGAAGTTCTCGGCGGTCTGCGGCTCCATGAACACCGTGTGCGGGTCACCAAGAGAGTTGAACAGTCCGCTCATTCCCGCGTACTTCAGTTTCTTAGGCTCGATCGGACGGTAGAACCTCGTCAGGATAAGGCGGTAGTTGTCGCGGAACAGTTGCGTCGGAGTCGTCCCGACGTCGAGCCGGCCCGAGAGCAGCCTGCCGAAGGCCTCTGTCGACGGAGCGTCGCCGATGCTGATGTCGCGCCATGCAAAGCCTGTGCAAAAGCCAGCCATCACGATGACGATTGCGGCGATCGTCTTGAAGAGGGTCTTCACTGGCTCGCCTCCGTCGTGAAGTCGCCTGTGTGCAGGGTGTAGCCGCTTCCGTCCGGCAGACGGACGACCTGGATCCACGGCAAACTCCCGGTCAGCGAGCCCTCCTGGATCGTCGCAATGCCTGCGTCAGTCAACGCTTTTGCGAACACGGCTGCGGCGCCCCAGGTTGAGCCGTCGACGATCAGGCTGATGTCACGCTTCGTCTTGGCGCCGTCGACGACCGTAAGCCGATGCGGCGCACCGACCTGCTCCGTCGAGATCGTCCCGTACTCGCCGTCCGGGGCGACGAGTGCCAGGCACTTCCTCATCGTGTCGTAGTCGCCCAGCGTGCTTTCGCGCAGGTCGATCGTGACTTTTTGCTTGCCATTGATCGCCTGGGCGAACAACGTTTCTGCGCCGGAGAAGAACTTAAGGTCGATTGTCCCGTTGTTCTGCCCGACAGGCATCTCTTTGATCTTCGACTTGCCGATCGTTGCAGAGCCTTTCCTTCCATCCGGGCTTAGCCAGCCGACTTTGACGCTTCCGCTCGTTCCAACGGCGAGCAGTTTCGTGACCTTCGCCGGGACGATCGACGATTCCAGTTTCTGGCGAAAGGCGTCGATGGCCGGTTTGATCTGTTCGGCCGTCATCTTGCCCGAGTCGACCTTTGCGCGCAGACCCCTGATCTCCTTGACTTCAGCAGACGAGATGGCCCACTTGTCGTCGACCATCGTGATCCTGTCCCCGGCGCGCAGGCCTGACTTGTCCGCCGGTCCACCCTCCGCGACGCTCGAGACGATCACCGCCGGGATCAGCAAGACCGGATCGTAGTCGGCATTCGGCTTGGAGTCTTCGGCGCTGATCGATATGTGCTGGTACTTCGCGAGTTCGTCCTCGTTGTATACGAGTTTGAACTCCGCACCGATCCCTGTGTACGTCCCCTTCTGCAGCAGGTCGAGCGACTTCATCTCGTCCGACTTGTAGAAAACGCTTGAACTGTCTGCGAGCGAATCGACCATGCCGTGCACAGCACCGACCGCGAGCGCGCGCTCGTCCGTGATCGGATCCACGTAGTCCTTCTCCAGCAGGAGCATCAGTTGGTAGAAGAGCGCGGTCTCGCTGATCGGATCTTTGCTGGTGTCCGTGGTCGCAACGCCGCTCTCCCCGCTGGCCACGACCGCGTCGCTGGTGATCGGCCCGCCCACCGGGATCCCCGGCCCGACCTCGATCCTCTCGCGAACCTTGTTGCCCGTGACGATGGCCGCCATCGTCGCCAGGACGACCACCGAGGCTACAAGGCTCTTTTTCACGTCGCTCATATCGCTTCTCTTACAGTTCTATGCCGTATTTGGTTCAGACGTTCCCATCGATCTTGGCGACCCGCCTTTTGTGCCTCTCAGCCTGGTTCTCAGGTTCGGCAAGGAAAGCGTCCATGATAAGGACGGCGGTCTCCTCGGGTGTGATCCTCTGGCCCAGACACAGCACATTGGCGTGGTTGTGCTCCCTCGCCAGTTGCGCCATTTCGACCGACGTGCAGTCCGCGGCCCTGATCCCGTGGTAGCGGTTCGCCCGCATACAGATGCCGATGCCGCTGCCACAGACCAAGACGCCGAACTCTGCGCCGCCGCCAAGCAGGATCTCGCAGGCGAGGTCGGCGGCGTCCGGGTAGTCGTACGGCTCCTCGCTCTCAGCGCCGACGCTCACCGTCTCATGTCCCTGCGCCTGGGCGTGCCTGACGAGCGCCTCGCGCAGGGCGAATCCTGCATGGTCGCATCCAAAGACGATCTTCATTTCTCCTCCGGCAGGATCAGCCCCTTCGCCTTGGCGAGTTCCTTCA
>DATLWQ010000240.1:0-2613 GCA_035576225.1 Fimbriimonadaceae bacterium
CGTTGCGTCGGCCATTGAACCGCCACAGAGGTCAGCGCCGAACGCCATGCCAACGTTCGCCCAGCCGACTGCGGCGCCCCAGTCTTCGCTGTTGACCATGGCTTGCACGCGCCAGACGAGCGCGCGCCCTAGGATCAGCCACCCCAGGCGGTGCGGACGGGGCTGGAAAGCACCGGCAGGCTTAAACTTGAACTCGCAGCGGTGCATCGTCGCCTTGGACAGTTGATCCAGCAGGTCCGCGACGTCTCTATCCGCCTTTCGCCTGTTGCCGGGCGTGTCCCGCGCGTCGAGCGAGACGGTCGAGGCGGCCTCGGCACGGTCGGCGATGCGCGCGTAGTCGTCGAACGCGTTCGGTCCGCTGGTCGGTGCGATAGGGCGGGAATGCGTGTCAATCGCCTCATAGGGCACGTCGACCTTTGCCCGCCGGCATCCGGGGAGGACGGCGAGCAGAGCCAGGACGACGGCGAGGGTGCGTCGCATGCCGAACTGATTTTACAACAGGGGAGTAACCTCTAGGGCCGTATGAAAGCCGTGGTGCTCGCAGCAGGGAAGGGCTCGCGCCTCTACCCCGTCACGCATGCGGTCGCGAAGCCGCTCTTGCCGCTCGCGAACCGCATGACGATGGAGTACGCGTTCGACCAGTTCCGCTGGTGCGGGATCGACGAAGTGTGCATCGTGGTCGGCGAGAACGAGAAGGAGGTGCGCGCCGCGCTCGGCGACGGCGCCTTGTTCGGGATGCGCCTGCACTACTCTGTGCAGGACGAGCCGCTCGGGCTTGCGCACGCGGTGCGTAGCGCGAAGGAGTTCGTCGACGGAGACGACTTCGTCCTCTACCTCGGTGACGAAGTGTACGGGGAGAGCCTTGCGCCGTTTGTGAAGCAGTTCGTCGAGAGCGGCGCCGCGAACCTCAACCTCGTCAAGGCCGTCGAAGATCCGCGACGCTTCGGTGTCGCAAACGTCCTCGACGGCCGCATTGTGAAACTCGTCGAGAAACCGGCGGTCCCAGAATCGAACCTGGCAATGGCTGGGATGTACGTGTTCGGACCGCAGTTGTGGGGCGTCCTGCCGGAACTTAAGCCCAGCGCACGAGGAGAGTACGAAATCACAGACGCGATCCAATTGATGATCGACCGCGGCGAACACGTCATCGCTGGTGTTTACGAGGGAGAGTGGTTCGATACAGGAACGCTGTCTTCGTTCTTGACCACGAGCCGTTTCCTCGTGAACGGCGGACAGTTGATCGACTCAACTGCGCGCGTCGTCGGTGACGTTAAGGAACACGTAGTCGTCGGTGCGGGCGCCGTCGTCGAGTGTTCCTCCATTACAGACACGGTCGTCCTCCCCGGAGCGACCGTTCGTGCGAAAAGAATCGACGGCTGTCTGCTCGGCGGAGAAGTGACTCGAGACGACATCGTCGGAGAGATCCTTTATGGCGACCTTAAATGACGTGAGGCCCGGTCGTTGACCGGGCCTCGGACTTCGAACTGTCGTCGCTCTCGTTAGCCGCCGGTGGTGTCTCCGCCGCCTGAGCCAGTAGTGCTGCCGGTCGTGCCGCCCTGGTCGGTGGTGGTGCCGCTGTCGGCACTCTTGCAACCAGCAATGAACGCGCTAAAGACGCTAAGAGCGAATATCAGAAGGATCAACTTTTTCATTTTCTAACAGACCTCCTCAGTCGCGCCTTTTGCGGGCGAGCCGCACCGAGCGCTCCATCGAGTTGCAAGTAAGAATACCAGCGAACCCGCGATTGGTCACTAGTAGCGACGAAAAATCGCCCTCGTTGGTTGCGCGGGGCCGCTCTTAACAAACGGTGCATGGGCGCCCGCCAGGGCCTTAGGGGTGACTTTATTCGCCGGTACACGGTAACTTATCTGTTTCCCTCGGCGCAAGTCGGGAGGCACCCTATGGTCAAATACGAATCGATAAAGGCTCTGGACGACGACTTCTTGATGAAGACGTACCGTCGACAGCCTGCTTTGTTCGTCCAGGGGTCCGGCTGCACTCTGTGGGACAACCGGGGGAAGGAGTACCTCGACTTCCTGGCAGGCATCGCTACCTGCTCGCTCGGCCACTGCCACCCGGCAGTCGTGAGCGCCGTGACGCGCCAAGCGCAGCAACTCACGCACACGTCGAACATCCTACTCACAGCGCCACAGGCGAAGTTGGCGCAGCGGCTCTGTGCGCTCTCCGGGATGGATCGCGTCTTCTTCTGTAGCGAGGGCACGACCGCCGTCGAAACCGCGATCAAGATCGCCAAGAAGCACGGCCTCGCCAAGCGGCCCGACGGCGACTACGAGATCGTGGCGCTGTTGCGCAGTTTCCACGGTCGCTCGATGGGCTCGCTCAGTGCGACGGGCCAACGCAAGTTCCAGCGCCAGTTTGAGCCGCTGGTGCCGGGGTTCGTCTTCATCGATGCGAACGACGTCGGGGCGCTCCGCGACGCGGTGTCTCACAAGACCGCCGCGGTCCTGCTTGAGCCGATCCAGGGAGAGAGCGGCGTCAACGAACTCTCCACCGAGTTTCTGCGCGATGCGCGCAGCCTCTGCACGGAGAACAACGCTCTTCTCGTGCTCGACGAAGTGCAGACCGGCATCGGTCGAACCGGGACGTGGTTCA